>JAOQAA010000728.1 GCA_025963815.1 Capsulimonas sp. | reverse complement strand
TTGTTCTCGCCGGATGTCCTCCTCGCATATGCTCAGGATTGGGACAAAAGCGAGCAGCATGGCATGCACCTCGATCCAGAGCGCCGAACGCCCTCCTGGCTGGCGGTGCGCGACGCCTACTTGGAGGCGCTGCCTTGGGGCTCGGCGTCAGAGCGCCGCCGTGCGTTCGACCTCGCCCTGTGCCTCTCGCCGATCCGTTACGCCCACGCGGAACGCGTCATGGCGATGGAGTTCGGCCATCAGCACTACTTTGCCGAGGACTTGGCCTGGTGGCTGATGCGCGCTTACGGCCGTTGGCGGGAGATGGACTGATGCCTCCCAAGACGATCGTATCTTCGTCGGTAACTGAGCTGGCGTTGGCCCTTCGCGAGCGAAGTGTCTCCAGTGAGGAGATCGTCAGCGCCACACTTGCCCGGCTGCTCGAAGTCAACCCCCTCTTAAATGCTGCGATCCGGATCGCGCCCGAGTCGGCGATCGCACAGGCACGGGCTGCCGACATCGCTCTGGGACGCGGCGACTTAGCCCTTGTCGCCGCCCATTGCATCGAATCCGCCTGTGGCGGCTGGCAGCCGCCCAACATCTTGCCAGTTCGGACGACCTGATGGGTTCGGGCTTGTTAGAGATCGTTTAGACATCCGAGCCCAGCCCCCCTTGCGCGTTTGAAAGCGCATGCAGTACAAACATCTCCACCACGGCTGCGACAAAAATTAAGCAAGTAAGCTTAGTCATCACACAGGTATAACATCGGCATTGTCGTCTTGGAGGATCGGAGTATGGCGCGTTTTTTGATTGGGACTATTCCCGTAATGGGACACATCAATCCGATCATTCCGATTGCGAGCGAGCTAGTCACGCGCGGACATCAGGTGCAGTGGTATACCGGGGAGCAGTTTCGGCTCAAGGTGGAAGCTGCGGGCGCAGTGTGGCGTCCGATGAAGCGCGCCATTTCGACGTATGGGACGCAAGGAATGGACGCGTTTCCCGAGCGCCTCCATCTCCAGGGCGTGGATCGTGTCCGATGGGACATTGAGAACGTCTTTATCCCCGACGCCGCCAAGCAGGCCGACGATCTTGCGGAGATCCTGACGGACTTTCCCGCCGACGCCGTACTCTGCGACACGTCATTTTTCGGCGCTCGGTTTCTGCACGAGCGAGGCGCTGGGCCGCCATGGGCGAAATTCAACATTACGATCCTTGGACTGCCGGACATGGGCGGAGATGTCCCTCCACTGGGCTTGGGCTTGGCTCCAGGACAAGGGATCGCGGCGCGGGCGCGCAACCGCAGCCTGCACTGGATGGCGGACAACGTCCTGTTCCGAGACCTGCACCAGAAATACCGGGACGCCCGGCGCGCGTACGGGCTGTCCGAGGGAACGGGAACGCTGATCGATGACCTGCTTTCGCCGTATCTGTGGCTGCAAGGCTCCGTTCCCTCGTTTGAGTATCCTTACCGAACGCTCCCGCCGCAAGTTCACTTTGTCGGCGCCATTCTTCCAAACACCGGATCATATTTCCCGCTGCCGCCCTGGGGCCACGAACTCGAACAGAAGCAGCGTCCGGTAGTGCTCGTGACCCAGGGAACCGTTTCCGTTGAAACAACCGATCTGATCCAACCCGTGTGCCGCGCGCTTGCCTCGGAAGACGTGCTGGTCGTCGCGACCACGGCCGGAGCCCCGATCGACGGGCCAATACCAGGCAACGCCCGCGTGGCGTCGTTCCTCCCCTATGACCGTATCCTGCCCTATGTTGATGTTGTGGTGACGACGGGGAGCTATGGAACCGTACAGCACGCCCTCAGCTACGGCGTCCCAATGGTCGCGAGCGGAGCGACCGAAGACAAGATCGAAGTCTGCGCGCGCGTCGAGTGGTCCGGCGCCGGCGTTCGCCTCAAAGGAACCCCGCCGAGCGACTCCCAGATCCGCAGCGCCGTCCAGCGCGTACTGACCGATCCGAGCTTTAGAGCCGCCTCACAAAAGATCCAAGCAGATCTTCGAAAACACGATGGCCCTAAGGAAGCGGCGACGCTGCTGGAAGAACTGGCGCGAACGAAACAACCCGTAGTAACGCCCGTGGGCGGAAATTAACGATGGCGAAATTACAACCAAAGCATACTGCTATCTTGATCATTGGCGGAATCGCGGCGATTACCGCAGGGGTCTATTGGTACACCCAGTACGATCGGTCGCATCATCCGCTTCAAACGGCGTTTTTACCGAGCACCGATAGATATGGGAGCATTATCGAGCAGATAGCGTTTTCTCCAGACGGAAGCAGGATTATTGCGGAAGATGAGAGTTTCAATCTCGGTATCTGGGATGTCAAGAACCAGCAATGGACGCAGTGGCTCAAGAAGCAAAATCCAGATACGCCTGAGTATGCGGCGTTAAGCGGGACGCAAATTCCAAAACGATACGTTTGGCTTCATGAGCCTGTCTTTTTCCCGCCGCCGGATATTCCAAATTTCCCGCCACATCAACCAGTAAGCGTTGATGCATCGGACAAAAGGTGGTTTCTAGATCACGACGATGCGCGGATATTCACGACACCGTCAACATCAAACACTTTCGTAGCCTACGGGCGCGGCAACGGGATTATCAGCGTCGTTGATATTCACCGTAAGCACGTATTGTTCGCCACGCAGGCGTCACCAGTGAAAAGATTTGCAGGCAAAATTCCTATTTATTCGGATACCCTTTGCGGCCTATGTTTCTCGCCCGATGAAAAATCTCTGGTGTCGATGTCAGTCCACAACGATGTTTTTGATATTCGGCGTCCAGAGTCTGCCCCTGGCCCCGATCTACAAATCGCATTGCGCGATGCGCGGACAGGAGCAGTTATCCGGCGTTGGGCTTGGAAGAGATACCATGAATTTTGGAGCGATACTCTCGGCGACAATACTCGTCCCGTATTGATGAAATTTTCGCCTGATGGCGGCGTCTTAGCCATTGTGAATGATAGGCAAGTGCGACTATGGGATATACGAACAGGAGAGCTGATCAAAACGCTGTACAACAGTGGAAATGACAGTTATCCGTTCACATATCGGCTGTTGTTCTTTCCTAAGCGCCAATTCATAGCAAGTTCGGGTTTGCGTGGGAAAATTCAGATATGGAATACACATTCTGGCAAGCTTGTCCAGGTCTTTCAGGCGCAGCCGGAAAATTATTATGGGATGGAGCTGGCTCTCTCGCCCGATGAGCGGCTGATCGCTAACAGCGGACGAACGAATAAAGGAAGGGCAACGCTTCAAGTATGGGATGTCTCGAACCTATGATCGTGTTTTAACTTCGTCTTCCCTGTGGTAAAAGTGATCATATGATGGATGAGTGGACGTGCGGAGCAGTATGCGAACGCACGGCGTCTCAGGAAACAAGCAAGACCCCAGGGAAGGAAGATACAATCATGAACAGCAAGAAAAATTTCGGAGTTCTGGCGGCGACGGCGGTGATGGCTCTCACGGCGCTGGCGCCGGGCGCGGCTTTCGCGGACAGCCAGAAGAATAAGAACAACTGGCGCAACGGCGCGATCGCCGGCGGCGCGGTGGGTCTCTATGGCCTGAAAAACGGCGACACGACCACTGCGGTTCTTGGCGGCGCGGCGGCCGCATATTCGGCCAAGCGCTATGAGGATGAGCGCAAGAACCAGGCAAAGGCGTCCCGCAATCGCGCGCGCTACCACCGGTCGAGCAGCTCCTACATCAGCAACGGCCGCAAGTATTACACGTACGACGGCCATAAGTACTATCAGAACTTGAAGTCCGGCGCGCGTGTTCGGGTCAACTAGCACCGTTAACGGTCGATAAAAAG
>JAOQAA010000699.1 GCA_025963815.1 Capsulimonas sp. | reverse complement strand
CTGATCAAGCACGGCGCCAAGCTGCTGTTCGCCTACAGCCAGTGCACCGTGCCGCTGGTCACCGTGATCACGCGCAAGGCGTATGGCGGCGCGTTCGACGTGATGGCGTCGAAGGAAATCGGCGCCGACATGAACTACGCCTGGCCGACCGCGCAGATCGCGGTGATGGGCGCCAAGGGCGCGGTGGAAATCATCTTCCGCCAGGACATCGGCGACGCGGAAAAGATTGCGTCGCGCACCAAGGAATACGAGGACCGCTTCCTGTCGCCGTTTGTCGCCGCCGAACGCGGCTATATCGACGATGTCATCATGCCGCACTCCACCCGTCGCAGGATCGCGCGGGCGCTGGCGATGCTGAAGGACAAGCATGTGGATGTGCCGATGAAGAAGCACGACAATATGCCGTTGTAACTATCACTTAGGCGGAAAAGAGGAAATCCGTTCGTTAGCCTGTGGAGATTTCAATGCAAAAGTACGAATGGAAGCCTATTGAGCCTCTGTCTGAGGCGGAACGCAGCATAGATTTGGGCGCGATGCGCCCAATTTACGAAACGTGGCATACGTCTAGAGAGAATTTGAAGAGTTCCAGCCCGGCAAGTTTAAAGGAATTTACCCAAAGGCTCGTTAGGCGGATGAGCATCGAGACGGGAATCTTAGAGCGGTTGTATGATTTGGATCGCGGTACAACCGAAGCGTTGGTAGCTCATGGCTTTGTTGAGGAACTAGTTTCTCGTTCAAGCACTGACATTGAACCTTCGCGGCTGATCGACATACTTCAAGATCAAGAGGCCGCCATTCAACTTGTGATGGATTGTGTTTCCGGAAATCGTCCGCTGAGCAAAAGCGTCATTCATGATCTTCATGCAATTCTGACGCGACATCAAGATACTACAATAGCTAGCGATCAGTTTGGAAATCGGCGAGAGATACCCTTACTTAAGGGAAAATTCAAGGAGCACCCCAATAACCCTAAGCGGATGGATGGAAGTTCCCATGAGTATTGCCCACCTATCCACGTTGAGAGCGAAATCGAAAACCTTCTTGCTTGGTTGGCGGACTACACGGCGGACGACCCAGTTATAGTCGCAACTTGGTTGCATCATCGTTTTACACAAATTCATCCCTATCAAGATGGAAATGGCCGAGTCGCGAGGGCTCTGACGACTCTTGTTTTGCTAAAAGCGGAACTGCTGCCGCTCGTCATAGATCGCGATCTTCGAACAGACTATATTAAGGCACTAGAGACGTCAGATGCTGGAGATCTATCAGCATTAGCTTCAATTTTCGCACGACTTGAAAGAACTGCCATTATGCAGGCTCTCAGCGTCGATGTTGACGCTGAGATATCACATCAGCGAACTCTTACATCGGCCGTTATTGAAAGCCTGGCTCAGAAATTTGGAAGGCGGCGAGAAGCGAAACATGCCGAGCTTCGATCGGTAAATAGTCTCGCGGTGGCGCTGCGGATTCGTGCGCGTAGGCAGCTGGAGCAGGCGTTCACTCAACTTAAGGACCCGCTATCGGAAATGGCGGAGCCGCAGATCAATATCGCAGACGGTGGTCCTGATAGGGGAAATGCACATTGGTACCGATTTGAAGTGGGGCAATCTGCTGTAAAAGCTGGAAAATTTGCGAATTTTTCCGAAGCCCATTACTTCGTTAAAGCGTCAATTCGTGTGGAGCTCGAGCGCCTTGTCTTCGTTAGTTCGTTTCATCACGTGGGGCGAGAGCTGTCCGGCATTATGGAGGCGACTGCGTTTTCCAGATTGGAGTCATATGAAGAGTCAGATGACAGGGATTTTGCGTCACAAGACTTTTTTGTATGTTCTCTGGAACCGTTTGTTTTCACCTATAAGACCGCCGAGAACGATATCATCGACTCATTTTCTCGATGGTTAGATGCGGCTGTTGCTGTCGCTTTCAAGGAGTACGGTGATCGTCTTTAGCGCGTCGGGCGGACTAGCCAAGCGTAATCCGCCAACGTCATCCGCTACGTCTCGGCGGTGGGTTACGCTTCGAGGCTGGGCAAGGATTAGCTTGGCGTTACTGGCCGCAGAACTTCAGCTCTTCATTCAAGGAAGTAGTACGCAGTCTTCTTTTGTCAGCGCAGAAGTAACGACAAGAGAGAATTGTATTCTGCGGTTTCAAAACGCAAATAGTTCTTGCCCAGCCTCTTCGCTGACCCACCCTACATCCGTATCCAAGACACGAACCTCGCATAATCTCATTTCATCCCCACACAGTTCGCATAAAACGTCGTCGTCGCCGGCCAGTCCGAGAACATGGCGCGGACGCCGACCTGTTGGGCGACGACGTCGAGCACCGTCAGCGCGTCGCCGTCGCGGTCGATCGCGGGTTTGACGGAGGAATGATAGAAGCCGCCGCCCTTGGTGAGGGGGCCGTCGCGCTCCAGCGACCAGCCGATCAGGTCGAGGCCGGCGGCCTTGGCCGCGCGGGCGTAGTCGGACGGCACGATCTCACCCTGCGCGTTCAGCGCCAGCATCAGGTAGATCGGTGGCGCGAGGATTTTGACGCCCTGCGCCTTCAGTTCGGGCATCGAGGGCTTCCAAGACTCGGGCTTGCGGGCGTCGAACCCCGGGCCCTCGTAGCGGCCGTCGAGATACACCGCCTGCGCCGCAAAATCCGGCGCGGTCTTTACCCAGTACAGAATGTCGGTCAGCTCAAAGCACTGGGCGAACACGTCGGACGGCGCGATGCCGGCCTTGCGATACTCGTCCAGCATCTGCGTGGCGTATTTTGCCTGGGTGTAGTCGCCATCGAACGGCATCGGTACTTCGGGCGCTTTCAGCTCGGGGGTGAATTTGGCGCCGAGGCTTTTGATCAGCGCGATGCTCTCGGCATGGCTCATCACGGTACCCGACGTGGCATAGAGGTCGGTGCGCCAGCGCGGCGTGGCGTTCTGGTAGTCGGCGACGGTGGTGGCGTCGGGATTGGCGGCGTCCATCTTCGCCGTCAGCGTCTTGAACTCGGCCAGCGTGATGTCGCTGGTACAGCATTTCGCCGACGCCTTGCGGCCAGTGGCGGGATCGGCCGGGCTGAACGGCTGTGAGCATTTCGCAGCCAGCGCCGGCATCGACAGGATGTTGGTAGTGGTGTGGAGGTCGCATTGCGAATGCCGGCACACCAGTTCGCGGTCCTTGGTAAACGTGACGTCGCATTCGATCACGCCGGCGCCCATCCGCGCCGCGGCGCGATAGGATTCGGCGCTGTGTTCGGGAAACTGCAGCGGCGCGCCACGGTGGCCGACCGAGAAATCCGTCTTGTGGAACGGTCCGGTGCAGGCGGCCAGCCGGGTTTTCAGCGGCCCGTCCTTCATCTTGTCTACCAGATAGAACGGTCGCGGTCCGAGCTGCGCATCGGGTGCCGTCTGGGCTTGCGTCGCCGTGGACGCGACAAAGCCGAACAGCACGGCGGAGAGCAGGCAGCGCAGTAAAGCGGACATGATGCACCTTGGTCGGGAACGATACCGTGCATAACAGCATCGTCATGTGACGTCTGCACGAGGCCGGGCGCAGCTTTCGCGCCACGCCGCCGATTCCGCCGGATGCCAATAAAAAACCCCGCGTGAGCGGGGTTTTTCGTGTCGATGTCGCCGCGATCAGAACGGGCGGCAGCGGCCGGCGCGCCAGGCGAAGCCGGGACCGCAGCCGCGGCCGGGACGCACCACGACAACCGGCGGCGGACGGCGAACGACCACGACGCCGCCCATCGGACGGCAACGGCCCATCGGGCCGCGGGCGAAGCCGGGGCCGCAGCCCTGGGCGACCTGGATGACGGCGGC
>JAOQAA010000668.1 GCA_025963815.1 Capsulimonas sp. | reverse complement strand
CATCCATGGTACACTTTCCATGCGCTTGGGGGCGCTTCCAATCCGCGGAAAGAGCCGTGCTCACCCCGTCTTCTTTTGGTTTCGTATCCACGAACCTCTTCGGCCTGACCATGCGGACATGCAGGCGTTAAGGGAGTTCGTATGTCTGATTTCTCGTCCACGCCCATTGGCGTCGATCTCGCTCAGCTTCGCACACAGGCGAAGGAGCTTCTTCAGGCCGCTCAGGCCAATGCTCCGGAAGCCGTCGCGCGGTTTCGCGCGCATCACCCGCGTTTTCCTATTACCTCTCCAAAATTGACGGATGCGCAGTTGGTGCTCGCACGCGAGCTTGGGTATCCGAGCTGGCCGAAGCTTGTCGCCGCCGCGCGGACGGCGACGATGGGCGCCGCTGATGCTTTTGTCGAAGCGGCGATCACGGGCAAGCTCGATCGGGCGCAGGCGCTTTTGAATAACCGTCCAAATCTCATGCAGGCGACGATTTATACAGCTTGTGTTTATGGCGACGTCGATGCACTGCGGCGATGCTTAGCAAGCGATCGGGGTTTAGCGAACGCGGTTGGCGGCCCCCGAAAACGTCCTCCGCTGCTTTACGCTGCTTTCTCTCGCATCTTTCATGTCGTGGAACGGCGGCCTCATTTGCTTGAAACGGTGAAAATGCTTCTGAGCGCGGGCGCGGACCCGAATGCGGCGTATCGGGAAGCGCCATGGGAGGATAGTCCCCTGCCCGCGCTGTACGGCGCGGTGGGCGTTCTGAACGACGCCGAGCTTGCAGGGATATTGCTGGACGCCGGCGCCAATCTGAACGACAATGAGTCGCTTTACCATTCGTGCGATCATGTGGCGAATGATTGTACGGAACTGCTGCTGCGGCGCGGCGCGGACCCGAATAGCGTCAACGCACTGGCTCATCAATTAGACTCTGAGGATCCCGAAGGCTTGCGTCTCTTTCTGAGCCATGGCGCGGACCCGAACCGAAGCGCTCCCACAGGCGGAAACTTGCTGCACTGGGCGATCATGCGGCGACGCGGCGACGAATGCATCGGGATGCTTCTTGAATTTGGAGCCGACGCTGAAGCGCCGAACCCTGCGGGGCTGACGCCGTATCGGCATGCGATCCGTTCGGGGCAGAATTCGACGGCGGCTTTGCTGGAAGCACATGGCGCGAAGACAACGCTCACCGTTGAGGATCGCATTGTCAGGGCGCTTGCCTTGGGAGACACGGGAGAGCTCGAAACGATCAAGGCGCAGCATCCTCAATCCGTCAAGGATGCGCTCGCGCAAAACGCCTCGTTGGCTGCGGACGCGGCGAGCCATGGACGCACGGACAATGTCCGCCTGCTGCTGGATCTTGGAGTGTCGCCGGATGCGCGTGGCGCGCACAATGGGACGGCGCTGCACTGGGCCGCATGGCAGGCCCACCCGGACGTGGCCCGGCTGCTCACCGAGCGAGGCGCTTCTCTGGAAATCACGGGAGCGAATTTCGGGGCGACGCCGCTGCAATGGGCGATCCACGGCGCGGACAACAATCCAGAGCGGCCCTGGGAAGCCTTCGTCGAGACATTTCAAGCGCTGATGGAGGCCGGCGCGGCGCTCGATCCCTTATGGCTGGAGGAGGCGAGCGAAAAGGTGCGCGCCGCCTTCATACCTTTTTCATCTTCATCCGTTATCATATAGCTACGAAACGGGTATCGTCTGGCCTTAGCAAAAATTGTTAAGGCCAGACTGTTACGCAAGCCTGCGAAATACGTCTGAACAACTAGAAAGACAAAGCGTCTAACCTCGTTGAGTAATCTTATGTCGATTTCCATCCCTACCGAAGCCATATCCACTCCCAATCATGCCGTTCTCAAGGACGGGTTTGAATGGGTCGATCTTGAACTCGTCAAACCGACCGAGGAAGCCATTCGACTGTCGCCCGGAGACTTCGCGCTGAAGAACCAGGTGCTGCCGCTGGCGGTCGAGGACGGCGTTCTGGTCGCCGCGATCGGCGCGCCGGAAGCGCTGGTCGCGGTGGACGAACTGGGCCTGCTGATCCGGATGCCCACCCGCGCGGTACTGGCGTCGCCGGCCTTTGTGCGCGAGAAGATCGAAGAGATTTTCTTAGAGCGAATTCTGGCGGGCCTGCCCGGCGAATCCGAGAACT
The DNA here is from genome assembly GCA_025963815.1 of Capsulimonas sp. Taxonomy (GTDB): domain Bacteria; phylum Armatimonadota; class Armatimonadia; order Armatimonadales; family Capsulimonadaceae; genus Capsulimonas. The sequence goes on along the minus strand of JAOQAA010000668.1, from coordinate 3,079 downwards.
CGACGCTGGCCGAAGCCGACGACACCACGGATCTCGCCGACCTGCAAAAGATGGCGGGCGAGACCGCCGTCATCCAGATGGTCAACTTGATCTTCGCCCAAGCCGTGCGCGACAGCGCGAGCGACATCCACGTGGAGCCGTACGACCGTGACGTGAAGATCCGTTATCGCGTGGACGGCATGCTGCGCGAAGTCATGTCACCCCCGAAGCGGATGCATGCGGCGATCATCTCCCGTCTCAAAATCTTGGGCGAAATGAACATCGCCGAGCGCCGCCTGCCACAGGATGGACGTATCAAAATCGTGATCGCCGGCCGGCCGATCGATGTCCGCGTCAGCATTGTCCCCACGGTCTACGGCGAGCGCGCCGTCATGCGTATTCTGGATAAGAATACGGCGATGCTCGGCCTGGAAGAGCTCGGCATGCGGGCCGACACGCTGGCGAAGTATCGCCAGATGATCAGCCTGCCCTATGGCGTCATCCTCGCCACGGGACCGACGGGCTCCGGAAAATCGACTTCTCTCTACGCCTCTCTGCGCGAAATCTGGTCGCCTACCACGAATATTCTCACGGTCGAAGACCCGGTCGAGTACCAATTGGCGGGCATTGGCCAGATCCCGATCCGGCCCGCCATTGGCCTGACTTTCGCCAACGGCCTGCGCTCCATTGTTCGACAGGACCCGGACGTGATTATGGTCGGAGAAATCCGCGACCAGGAAACGGCCGACATCGCGATCAATGCGGCGCTGACGGGTCACCTGGTCTTCAGCACCCTGCATACCAACGACGCCCCCGGCGCAGTGACCCGACTGCTGGATATGGGCGTGGAGCCTTACCTGGTCGCGTCGTCGCTGATCGGCGCCATTGCCCAGCGATTGGTACGCCGCAACTGCCCATTTTGCAGCGTCCCCGACGCCCTCAAGCCCGAGATGCTGGACGCGCTGGGGCTCACAGGAAACGAATGGGTCGGCGAAGCGCCGTTCCGGCGCGGACGCGGCTGCGACCGGTGCCAGCAGAGCGGTTACAAAGGCCGGGTCGGCCTTTATGAACTGTTCACCATTGACGAAACGATCCGGCGGATGACGGTCGCTCGCTCCAGCTCCAACGATATGAAGGATCACGCCGTAAAGACGCACGGTATGCGAACCCTCATGGGTGACGGTGTGCTGGCCGTGCTGGAAGGCAAGACTACCCCGGAAGAAGTCCTGCGCGTAAGCCGGCGGGAATCAGTCTAAATGGCTCAGCTCACCTACGATTACACAGCCATGGACGCCGCCGGGGCGCGGCGCTCGGGATCGGTCGATGCGGAAACCCGCGACGCCGCGATCGCCCGGCTCGCCGCCGAAGGCCGCTTCGTGCTGGATATTCGCGAAGCCAGCAACGCCGGCGCCTCGCCGATCGCCACGGGAAGCCACAAGGCGCCCTCCCGCCAGGATCTCGCGCTGTTCACGCGCCGCCTCGCGGACCTTTCTTCGGCGGGCCTGCCGCTGGACCGCGTACTGCAAGTCGTGAGCGAACAATCGGAGAGCGCGACGCTCAAACGTGTCGCCGACGAGGCGCTGGCGGATGTGCGCTCGGGTATGTCGGTCAGTCAGGCGCTGTCTAATCATCCCAAGTATTTCAACGCGATCTTCACAGAGACGCTACGCGCCGGCGAGGCGAGCGGTCAGTTCGGCGATGTCGCGGCGCGGCTCGCGGAGTATCAAGAATCCGATGTCATGCGCCGCGGCCAAATCGTCGGCGCGCTCGTCTACCCCGCCGTCCTAGCGTCCACATCGCTGTTCGTCGTGGTCTTTCTTGTGACATTCGTTCTGCCGCGATTGGCTCCGGTGTTCAAAGACATGGGATCGGACCTGCCGGCCACGACCAAGGTGCTGCTGGCCGGCGTCAACTTCGCCACGCACTATTGGTTTATTATTCTGGCGGCGACCATCGGGATCATTGTCGGCCTGCGTCTGTGGCTGATGACCCCAGCGGGCGCTTACTCCAAGGACAAATTCCTGCTGAATGCGCCCATTATTGGGCCGGTCATCCAGAAGGGAACGGTCTCCCGGTTCAGCCGCGTTTTGGGGACGCTCGTCCATGGCGGCGTGCCGATCCTGGAGGCGCTCCAGATCGCGGGCCTTTCGGCCAGCAATAAAGTGTTCCAGCGCAGCGCGCTGCTTGTCGAGGATGAAGTCCGCGCCGGCCGCCCGATCGCCGAAGCCATGCGCGACGCCGGCGCGTTCCCGCCCGTGCTCACGCACATGGTCGCCGTCGGCGAGGAAACCGGCAACCTTCCCAAAATGCTCGAACGCGTCTCCGACAGTCTGGACTTCGAAGTCGATACGGGAATGCGCCGTCTTGTATCGCTTGTCGAGCCGATCATTGTCCTCACCCTCGGAACGTTTGTCGGGTTCGTCGTCCTGTCCGTGCTGCTCCCTATCTTCCAAGCGCAGAATTTAGTCAAATGAAAAACAGAAAACTCTACAGATCACACTCGTCACTGAAGTCCCGCCGTGGATTTACGCTCATCGAGCTGCTCGTCGTCATCTTGATCCTCTCGATCCTGGCGGCGCTCATCGTCCCGCGTCTCGTCAGCCGCACCAGCGACGCCAAGCGAGCCTCGGCTTCCAGCGACATTTCGACGCTGAGCAGCCTGCTCCAGCAGTATCGCCTGGACAATGACGGGTACCCATCGACCGAGGAAGGCTTGCAGGCGCTTGTCACCAAGCCGAGCGCCGCGCGCAACTGGAAAGGCCCCTACACCACCAAGGCGCTTCCCACCGATCCATGGCAAAGCGAGTATATCTATCAATCCCCCGGTCCGGATGGCCAGGACTTCCTGATCACCTCCTATGGAGCGGACAACCAGCCGGGAGGCGACGGCGACGCAGCTGATATCACCAGCGATGATTAGCAAGCGCTGGCAAACGATCGGCGCACGGCGGCGGACCGCGGCGGGATTTACACTGATCGAGCTTTGCATCGTTCTGGTGGTCCTGATGCTCTTCGTCGGCCTGGTCGTTCCCAATCTCGCCGCCGTCAAACGCTCCCGAGAGCTTGCGGTGGTGGAGGCCTCGATCGCCCGTCTTCCCAT
>JAOQAA010000656.1 GCA_025963815.1 Capsulimonas sp. | reverse complement strand
GTTTATCTCGGCTTGGAGATGGGCGCCGATCCGGACGCTATGTTCGACGCGATCTCGGAAGCTCAGGCGGGCAGGACCGAGTTCGACGCCGGCAAATTCGTCCACCGCTGGCCGGCAAAAAAGCATGACCATTTTCTGATCCCCGCCGGCACGATCCATTGCTCCGGCGCCGAAACGATGGTCCTGGAAATCAGCGCCACTCCCTACATCTTCACCTTCAAGCTGTGGGACTGGGAGCGTCTTGGCCTCGACGGTCTCCCCCGCCCGATCAACTTAGAACGCGGCCGTGAAAATCTACAAACAGATCGCGACGCGATGTGGGTACGGGATAACCTTGTCAACCGGTTCGAACCGATCCGCGAAGGCCCAGGCTGGCGGGAAGAGCGGACCGGGCTTCACCCGCTGGAGTTCATCGAAACCCGCCGTCACTGGTTCTCTGCGTCCGTTCCTCACGACACTATGGGGACAGTGGATGTCGTGTGTCTGGTCGAAGGCCGAGAAGCGATCGTGGAAAGCCCCTCAGGCGCATTTTCGCCGTTCATCGTCCACTATGCTGAGACGGTGATCGTGCCGGCAAGCGTCGGCCAGTACACAATCCGCCCCTATGGTGGATCTGAAGGACAGACCTGCGCCACATTAAAAGCGTTTGTGCGCCCGGAAATCGACAAGCTGGTCGAAAGCGCACGTCATTCGGGAGGGATCGAAATTGAAAATAGATAGATTGAAGGCAGACGAAAGCAAGAATGGCCGGCGATTGTTCCCGGCATTTGCCAACGTTCTGAACTTGACCATCCTCTCCTCGCTTGGGTGCGGGAAACGGTCCAGGGCAATGGGGAAGAAGCCGTACATCTTGGATTCAACTTCAACGTCCCGAACGCCAAGCTGCGCATGGATATGCCCTGGTCCGTGATGAGCCCCGATCAAGACCAGACCGTCCACGCCAACAAGAACGTCTACCCCACTGTCGCCGCTCGAAATCGTGACGCTGCGTATTTCTTCTTAGCCACTGTCACACAAAGATAGCGTTACCGCCATAATTCTGGTATCATGTTGATGTAACCGGTTACATCAACAATATTCGGATCAAAGACTGGCGAAATCGGGGAGAGTCAATGAAGGCAAGACAATTATTTGCGCCGCTCGTGCTGCTGGCGTCCACACTGGGACTGCTTGGATGTGCGCCGCAGGCGCGCAGCGCCGATCAATCCGCCGTGCATCGTGAGGGCATTGAGTGGAGTGATATCTGGATCACGGACGGCGGGGAGACGAACCTGCCGCGCGTGCTTCTGATCGGCGATTCGATCACCCGCATGTACTATCCCCAAGTGGCGGATAAGCTGAGCGGCAAGGCGTCGGTATCCCGATTGTCCACGTCGAAATCCGTGGGTGACGACATGCTGCTGAAGGAAGTCGCACTGGTTCTGCAAGAGTATCACTGGGACGTGATCCACTTCAACAACGGCCTGCATGGGTGGGATTACTCGGAAGACGAGTTTCGGCGCGCTTACCCCAAGTTCATCGCGACGATCCAAAAGTACGCGCCGCGCGCCAAATTGATCTGCGCGACTTCTACTTCGGTCTACGCCGATTCGTCGCTGACACAGCTTAGCCCCAAGACGCAGCGCGTCATCGAGCGCAACAAGATCGCCGTCGCGGCGGCGACCGCCAAGCAGATCCCCATTGACGACATCTTTGCTCTGACCGAGGGGCATTCGGAATATTGGTCGGGCGACACCGTTCATCCGAGCGACAAGGGCGTCGCCGCGGAATCCGCGCAGGTTGCGAATAGCATCGCACCGCTGCTGTCGAAATAACCGATATCTCCCGACGGGGCAATGTTGTTTTGCATGACGCCGGGCAGGAAACGGTGGCGCGCGTGTCGTATTGCGATCTTATCCAGTAAAATTCCCACGACACAACGACGAGGTATTTCCATGAAAGTCTCCCCGAGAGGCGTCGGCCTGCTCGTTCTTGCGGCGCTTCCCCTATCAAGCGCGATGGCGCAGACGCCGGACGCGAAACCCTTTCTGTCCCCAGTCTTCACGGACCATCTCGTGCTCCAGCGCGACCGTCAGGATCCCGTGTGGGGCTGGGCGGCTCCGGGAACGAAGGTGACCGTCAGCATCAACGGCAAGAGCGCCAGCGGAACAGCGGGCGCGGACGGCAAGTGGATCGCGAAGCTGCCGGCGCTGACCGCCGGCGGCCCCTACGATTTGACCGTGACCGGCCCAAGCAGCACCACGCTGCACGATATCCTGGTCGGCGATGTCTGGATCTGCTCGGGGCAGTCGAACATGGAGTTCGGTATGGGAATGCTGGCGAACCCCGCGCCGGAGATCGCCGCCGCCAACAATTCCAACATCCGAATCTTCACCACTCCCAAAAACACGGCCTTCACCCCACAGGATCTGGCGGCGGGACATTGGGAAGCCGTGACGCCGGAGAGCATCGCCAGCCAGGGAACATGGAGCGGCTTCAGCGCCGTCGGCTACTTCTTCGGCCGCGAGCTCAACCAGAAGCTCAACATTCCGATCGGCCTGATCCAGACTTCCTGGGGCGGCACGATTGCGGAAGCCTGGACCAGCGAGGGATCGCTGGACAAGCTGTCCGATTTCAAGGATCGATTGGACACGGTGCGGACAAAGCGCACCGAAGCCCCCACCCTCAGCCTCGACCAGCAGTGGCAAAATTGGTACACGGCCAACGACCCGGGCGCTAAGGCCAACTGGAGTGATCCGGCCCTGGATGCATCCTCGTGGAAGACGATGACGCTGCCGGCCACCTGGGAAACCGTAGGCGATCCCGATCTGACAAACTTCGACGGCCTCGTCTGGTTCCGTAAGGAGTTCACACTGCCCGCCGGCGCCGAGGCTAACGACCTCAAGCTGTATCTGGGCCGGGTCGACGATCTCGACACGACCTGGATCAATGGCGTCCAGGTCGGCGCCTCGAACGACTTTGGGATAGAGCGGATCTACACGGTCCCCAAATCGGCGCTGCGCGCGGGCGCAAACGTGATTACGGTCCGCGCGATGGACACTGGCGGCGGCGGCGGATTGTATGACGGCGCCAATCCGATGCATCTGGAAATTCCCGGCGGCGATTCCGTTTCGCTCACCGGTCCCTGGCAGTATAAGATTGCCGCATCGGTCGCCCAGACGAAGCATTTTCCGCAGAACCTCAACGGCAACCCCAATGTGGTGACCGTTTTGTATAACGGCATGATCCAGCCGCTCGTCCCCTACGGCGTCAAGGGCGCGATCTGGTATCAGGGCGAATCGAACGCCGATCGCGCTTACCAATACCGCGCGCTGCTGCCCGCCATGATCGGCGATTGGCGCAAGCAATGGGGCGAGGGCGACTTCCCGTTCTACATCGTCCAGCTGGCGAACTTCCAGGCCGTGGCCGATCAGCCGGGCGACCACCCCTGGGCGGAACTGCGCGAAGCGCAGACGATGACGGCGAAGAACGTCAAGAACTCCGGACAGGCGCTCGCGATCGATATCGGCGACAACCCTGACATCCATCCTAAGGATAAGCAGGATGTCGGCCGCCGCCTCGCTCTGACCGCCCTCGCCAAGACCTACGGTCAGAAGATCGAATACAGCGGCCCCGAGTACAAGTCCTATAAAGTCGAGGGCTCCAAGGTCCGCGTGACCTTCGATCACCTCGGCGGCGGCCTGCTCGTCAGCACCACGACCCCACTCAGCGACTACCTGACCCGCACCGGCAACTTCGTCCCCACGGCCGATCCCAGCTCCACCGCCGCCGTCAAAGGCTTCGCCCTCGCTGGCGCCGACAAAAAGTGGTATTGGGCCGACGCCGTGATCGACGGCTCGACCGTTGTGCTCTCCTCCCCCAGCGTCCCCGCCCCCATCGCGGTGCGTTACGCCTGGTCAGAGAACCCGGTCACCAACCTCTACAACAAGGCCGGCCTCCCCGCCGTCCCCTTCCGCACCGACGACTGGCCCGGCCTCACCGTCAGCGCCAAATAACCCCTCGGGGCCTCGGCAATACGCCGAGGCCCCGAAGTTTTTCCCGCATCCCGCCCCCGAAATAGAGTAAAGGACTTGATTTGCTCGACGCCAGCGGGTATACTTTCTCCGCTTGTCACCCCATGACAGGCATTCCATGGGTCGGTAGCTCAGCGGTAGAGCACATCACTTTTAATGATGGGGTCCTGGGTTCGAGACCCAGCCGACCCACTTCCTCAGAACTAAAACACCCGTTTTAGCCTGAGGAGCACCCCATTACTCCTATCATCCCGTCATCCTTTGTTTTCCAGCATTATTGGCGAATTCGTCGCTCATACCGGTTGTTATGCGTCATTGCGCCCTTGGCGCCGGAATACAACGTGGGTGGCTTTCTCCGATGCAACGAACTGAACGCATTCGTATCCCAGAGCGCGCACGTCAGTCCCCTCGAACAGCCGCTCTCCCTGGCCCAGCAGGACCGGCGATATTGCGATGTGCAGCTCATCAATGAGGCCCGCACGAAGATATTGCTGGATCGTGTTAGCTCCGCCGCCAATGCGCACATCCATTCCGTTGGCTGCGTCGCGCGCCCGGTCAAGCGCCTCGTGAATACCGCCCGTGACGAAGTAGAACGTCGTTCCGCCTTCCATCTCGATGGGCGGGCGCGCGTGATGAGTCAGGATGAAAGTTGGAACGTGATACGGTGGGCTGTCCCCCCACCAGCCTTTCCAGTCCATGTCGGGCCAGGAACCGCGAATCGGTCCGAACATGTTTCTTCCGAGAATCCAGGCGCCCACATTCTCGAAGCCCCGCGCAGCGAAGTCGTCATCGATCCCCGCTGCGCCGCCGTCGGCGCCAAATACGGTCCGTTGGAACGTGCGTGTCGGGAGTAACCACTGGTGCAAATCTGTCCCGCCCACGCCGAGCGGATTGCTGATGTTCTGATTCGGACCAGCTCCGTATCCGTCAAGCGAGATGGTAAAGCCATTAACTCGGACGCGTGTCATAATTCTAGTTCTCCTTAAAGTCAAGACCCTTAACCTTCAATCACTTGTCGTGTGACAAGACAACAAATCGACATTTCTTCACGACAAAACAACAAATGGCGTCTTCTTTTTACTCGTTAGCAGCTTCAATCTGCGCCAAGCCCCCTGATCCCAAACAAACTTTGGACAATCAGGGAGTTCATTGATGTAGTCAGTCATTCACCGCACCTTTTGCGGAGATTATAGCCATTAATCTCCGCATTATCAATCTGCTTATTACAGAGTAAAATATAACATGAAACTCACTCTTTGGCTGCGCTTTCCACCGTCCGACGAGATCGTCAAGATCGAGGGCATGTCCGTCAGCACCGCGCATATGCGCACTATCACGCAATCGCTCGCCGCGAGCGCCGAGAGCGGCCGGACGCAGATCATCCACCTCACCGGCTTGCGCAACGGCGAGCTGTCTGAGTTGATCGTGCGCAGCGACCATATTCTGCTGGCGGAAACGGAACCGGACGCGAAGTAAAAGTTGGATGTGCAATGAAGCAAAATAAATACGACGATCCGGACTTTTTCGACGCCTACAGCCAAATGCCGCGTTCGATCAGCGGGCTGGACGCCGCGCATGAGTGGAAATTCTTTCGCGCAATGCTTCCCAACCTTCACGGCAAGCGCGTGCTGGATCTGGGCTGCGGGTTCGGGTGGCATTGCCGGTATGTGCGTGAGCAGGGCGGGCAGTCGGTGGTGGGCGTGGATTTGTCCGAGAAGATGCTGGAGCGGGCGCGGGCGGCGACGGACGATCCCGGCGTGACTTATCTTCGGATGGCGATTGAGGATATCGATTTCGAAGAGGGCGTGTTCGATGTGGCGATCAGTTCGCTTGCGCTGCATTATGTGGAGCGGTTTGATCTTGTGTGCGACACAGTTGCCCGGAGCCTGACCGGCGGGGGCGCGTTCGTATTTTCAGTGGAGCATCCGATCTTCACAGCCGCACCCGGTCAGCAGTGGTGTGCTGGGCCAAATGGCGAGCGGCGCCACTGGCCCGTCGATGGCTATCAGGAGGAAGGGCGACGCGTGACGCAATGGCTCGCGCCGGATGTCGTCAAGTACCACCGGACGTTCGCGACGTACATCAATACGCTGATCGATGCGGGATTCCGAATTGCAGGGGTCTCCGAGGCGCCGGTCGCGGCGGAGACGATCATGGAGAAGCCGGAGTGGAAGGACGACAGTCGCCGGCCGACGTTCTTTCTGATTTCGGCAATTAAAAGCGACGTAGGTTAACAGCCGCAAAGCGATTTTTGATTACTTTCAGAGCCTCGTTCAGATCATCTGGTAGCCGGTCTGTTAAGTATCGCTTCGCCATGGGGATTTCGCGGGGAGCCATTCCCGGACTGTAATAGAGAAGCGCTTTCAATTGCCCGCTCTCCAAACGCCGCCCCGCAGCCTCCAGTTCCATCATCATCCATGTTGAGCCATCCCACCCCGAAGTTACGCCCACGATGAATAGATCCGCTTGACCGATTTCAGTTTCCAAGCCGGAAGCGTCTAAATTCTCCCAGTTGTACCAATTCTCCCAGCGCGCATCTTCTCCGTCCAAAGGGTTGAGGGGTGAGTGAATCACATGGAAGCCATCCTCTCGCAAGCGTTTGATGAGAAGCGCGATGTTGTCGTGACTGACCTGCTCGCTCGAAACGAATATCGTCGGATTCATGATGGATCAGGGCGTCCCTTTCCCCTTGTCAGGGTGATGGTGCTCAAGATATACTCCCGATTTATTCATAGTTATTTTCTAATTGCTTACCGCGGATTGCGACGGCAAAGGCTCCACATTCGATATCGCGGAATTCATAGATCTTGCGCTTCGGAAACATCGTTTCGCCATGGTAGGCAGGATCAAGAACAGATTCCCCTCCGGTGTGGGATTGAAAGCCCCAGCGGTTTACCGGGACGCTGTAGAATTCGATCGCGCCGACGGCCAGGGAATGTTGAGGGAGAAGCAGCGAGAGCGCTAGCGGCGTGACAATTAAGAATAACAGCACGATGGCGATGATGGTAGCTTTGGAGCCGATTTTCGGCTTATCCATGGAAGCGAACTCCTTTACGGCTCACGGGTAAAAACGATGGACCGATGGCTTGGATTCCATGCGCTCTGTGTCAAAGGCATAGTACCCCACTCCGGAACAAGCCTCGCATTCCACCCGCCACTCGTGCGCGAAGTGAATCCGGTAGCCGGAACTTTCTCGGCGCGCCTGCTCGCACTCCGTAATATAGTCCTTACGCGCCTGGCTGGCGACCGTGCGGCCGTAGGGCATTCCGCAAGCCGAACAATTTTGCTCGCCGAGACGACGAATCGAGCGGCGGATATCTCGCTGGGCGACCGCTCCTAACAGAAGAAGAACTGCGCCGAGAACAATCGACAATATCAGCATTACGCTTGCTCCCTCATATGCAAAATCCCCATCTTATGATTGTATAAGATGGGGAAAGAGGCGATATACTTCAAATGATCCGGAGTTTCGCGAGAGTTATTTCGCGGGGGTAAGTGTTACCGTACCAATATTGAGGCCCTGAAACGTTTTGGAATCGTGCGCCTGGATCGAGACGGGATAAACGCCCGCCGCTGGAAACGCGATGGCCCCGAGATCGATGTGCTTGTAGTCCGTCCAGCCGGAACTCTTGATGGAGCCGCTGCTGAGTTTTTTGCCGGCGGCAATGACGTCAAAGGAAGTCGGCCAGTTCTGTGTGCTGTAGTCCGCTCCGACCTGGTAACGGCCGGCTTTGGGAATATGAACGATCCAGGAGGCCCCGGCGACGGGGTTGTCCCAGTAGCCGATGAACTCGCGGCCGACTTCCTCCGCCAGACGAATACTTGGGCCGCTCAGCGTGGACTGGCGCGGCGACAATGTAATGACGCCTCCCTGCCCAGGAGCGACGGGCGCGCGGAGCGAGAACTGGGTCACGCCGCCTTCTTTCGACGATCCGCCCACGGTGACGGAATAGTCGCCGGACTCGACAGACCACTTTCGCTGCATGTTCCACACTTCGAGTTCATACGACGTGAGATGGAACGTGACGCGGCGCTTCTCTCCCGCCTTGAGGGTGATGCGGCGGAAGCCTTTCAGCGCTTTTTCCGGGGTGACGACGCTGCTGACGCTGGGCTTTAAGTAGAGCTGCACGACTTCGTCGCCGGCCCGGGCGCCGGTGTTCGCGACCGTCACCGAGACCGCCACATCAAGAGGTTTGCCTGGAGCGGATGCGGCGGCGGTCAGGCTGCTGTATTGGAACGTGGTGTAGCTCAGGCCGTGTCCGAACGGAAAAAGCGGCGCGGGGTCGGCGTCGATGTAGTGATTTCTCTTGTTGCGGTCGTAGTTGTAGAAGTCCGGCAGCGCGCCGATACTGCGCGGGAACGAGATCGGAAGACGGCCCGATGGATTGTTATCGCCAAAGAGCGTCTCGGCGATGGCCTGCCCGCCGCGCTCTCCCGGATACCAGGCCTCCAGGATCGCGGGGACATGCTCCGCCGCCCAGGGCAGCGCCAGAGGACGTCCGTTCTGAAGCACCAGCACTGTGGGCGCGCCGGCCGCCGTGACCGCCTCCAGCAGTTCCTGCTGGCGATCGGGAAGCCCCAGACTGCTCCGGTCAGAGCCCTCCCCCGAAATTCCCTGCCGCTCGCCCAGACAGAGGAGCACGGCGTCGGCGCCGCGCGCCTTCGCGACGGCGGCGTCAATATTGTTTCCATCGTCGTAAACGACTTCGGTCCCTGCGGAAACAAGAGACTTGACGCCGTCCAGCACCGTGACGAATCTTACGTTGGCCAGCGGCGGCGTGTAGTCGCCGGTCTGCGCCGTGGCGGCGTTCGGACCGATGACCGTGATCTTCTTCAGCGTCTTGGCGAGCGGCAGCAAGGCGTTGTCGTTCTTCAGAAGGCACAAAGACTGCCGGGACGATTGCAGCGTCGTGGCGAGATACGCCGGGCTGCGCATCACCTTGGGCGCGAGTTTCGTGTCCACGTAGGGATGGTCGAACAGACCCAGCGCAAACTTGGCCCGCAGCACGCGTGAAACGGCCCGGTCCAGCACCGCAGGCGCGAGCGATCCTGTGCGGACACCGCTGATAATGGCGTTCTGAAACGTCGCGTGATCGAAATCGTAGAACTGCATGTCCACGCCCGCCGTCAGCGCGATGCGCACGGCGTCGCCGGGCGTCGCCGCCAGGTCATGCGTGTCGTAAAGATAGCGGATGGCGCCCAGGTCCGCGAGCACGAAACCCTGGAAGCCCCACTCTTTGCGCAGGACGTCCGTCAAAAGCCAGGAATTCGCCGTGCACGGAATGCCGTCGATCTCATGGTACGCGACCATGACGCCCATCGCGTGCGATCGCCGGATCGCCGGCTCAAACGAACGAAGCATCACCGTGCGAATCTCACGCTCGCCGGCGTGCACCGGCGCGGTGTTCAATCCGCCTTCCGGCGAGCCATGGCCTGCGAAGTGCTTGGGCTCGGAAATCACGGTATGGTCAGTATCCAGCGAATCGCCCTGCATGCCGTGTACATACGCCGCTCCCAGCTCGCCAGTCAGATAAGGGTCCTCGCCGAAGTCCTCCTCCACCCGTCCCCAGCGCGGATCGCGGGCCACATCCAGCACCGGCCCCAGCAGCATATGCACTCCCGAAGAGCGCGCCTCGGCCGCAATGCCGGCGGCGGTTCGACGCGCTAGATCGGGGTTCCACGTCGCCGCCAGATTGATGCTCTGGGGATAAAGTGTCCCGTCCTGATATGAATTGGCGAAGCCGTGCAGCCCCTCCTCGATAAACAGCGCGGGGATGCCCAGCCGGTTATGCCCGATCACCCAGCGCTGGATCTCATTGGAAAGCGCGGCGTCCGCATAGAGATCATGGATGCTGCCCACACCGGCGGCGCCCAGCGACTTCGTCATTTTTCCCGCGTCCACATGTGCGCCAGGCAGGGCGTGCGTGCCGGAGATCTTATCGACAACGTCCGTTCCCGGATACATGTCGAGCTGCCGCGCCTTCTCCTCCACCGTCATGCGGCCAACCAGATCCTGAACCCGGCGCTCAATCGGAGCGCCGCGCTGCTTGTAGACCGGCGGCGCGGCCGCCGCAGCCTGGGAGGCGACCGGATAAAGCAAAGCCGTTGCGGACACCAGCAGCATCGCCGAAATTTTTCTCATAGGAACCCTCATCTGCGAATTGAAATATTTCAACAAACCTATTATAAGGCATTCATCGGGATTATGCAACCGGTTTTAAAGCAAAAATAAAGGGCAAGGCGTGGAGAACGCCTTGCCCATGCTTGGTCCCGGGAAATACTGACTCAGTCTAAAGAGCGCCGCCGGAAACGAAGAGCGTCTGTCCGGTCACCCAGGCGGAATCGTCAGAGGCGAAGAAGACAGCGACTGGAGCGATGTCGTCCGGCTGCCCGATGCGTCCGAGCGGCGTCGAGGCGATCACTTGCTTTTGGAAATCACTGCCTTCAAGGCCGGACGCCTGGAACCCCTCGGTCACCACCATGCCGGGATTGAGCGAGTTCACCCGGATATTGCGCGGTCCCAGCTCTTTCGAGAGCGACTTGGTGACGGCGTCCACCGCTGCTTTGGTCGCGCTATACACAGATGCAGTGGGCGGCGCCGAAGTGCCCGCAACGCTGCCAACATTGATGATGCTGCCGCCCGCTGTTCCGAAATACTTCGCGGCCTGCTGCGACGCCAGAACGAGACCCAGAACGTTCAAATCGAACTGGCGGTGGAAGTGCTCCGGCGTAACTCCTTCCACGGGACTAAATTCATAAACGCCAGCGTTGTTAACCAGGATGTCCAGACGCCCAAACGCGTCATGCGACGCGGAGAATAGCCGCTCGATATCCTCACCCTTGGATAGGTTCGCCTGTACGGCGACGGCCTTACCGCCCTGCCCCTCGATCTCGGACACCACCCGATCCGCGCCTGCTTTGTCGGATGCGTAGTTGACGACCACGGACGCGCCGGCGGCCGCCAGATGCTTGGCGATGGCCGCGCCAATCCCCTTCGACGCGCCGGTAACGATGGCGACTTTTGACTCTAATTTGCTGCTCATGGTTGTGATCCCTTATCGTTGTGATTTATATACTGATTGATAAATAAATCACAAGGCGAGTCAGTTCCCGAGCAGCCGTTATTATTTTGAGGCTGGCGTCAGCGTCAATGAACGCAGGTTCATCACGCGCGTGTGCTGCATATTCGTGGGCTTGAGAGTGATCTTGATTGTCCCGGAATTCGTCACGTTCACGGTTCCGAGCGGCAGATCGATGTAGGTCGTCCAGCCCCCCGTGGTTGGGACGGCGCTGGGAAGTTCCTGCCCCGCCACATCGACCACGAATTTGCTGCCGGCTTCATCGGCCGGACAAGCGACGTTCATGGAAACGGTGTAGGCGCCGGATTTGACGTCCTTTACCGTCCACAAAAGCGAAGTCTTGGGATCGGCCCAGGTTCCGATGTTATTGGGCGCTCCAATCTCCAGTGCGGCGTCGCCGTCCACGTCGGCGTCGTCTGCTGTGGCGACAATCGTTCCGTCGGGTTTTGGCGTGACGGTGAGAGTCGCCGGCGCGCCGGGAACGTAAGTATCGTAAAGGCTCCGGACTTGCAGGGCTTTTTGAATGTGCGCCAGATCGGTCTTCTTCGCTGGAGTGAGGGTGATCGTTAGTGGCGCGCCGGGACGCAGGTGGACGAAGTTATCCGAGAAACGCGCATCCATTCCCGCAAGGTCCAGCCACGAAAAAAGCGCGGGACGGGTGGCGGTCAAGGTGACCCGATACGATTGCCCCGCCTGCGCGACCTTCGCGCGGATATTCGGCGCGGCAAGCGTCATATTCTTTGGCTTTGCGAAGGTGAGGACAGCGGTGGAGATCGGCTGACCGGGAACGGAAAGCTCCGACCACAGCAGCAGGGCGCCGGCTCCCTCTTTCGCGACGGCGGCTTTCTTCGCCAGAGACAGCGCGCGCACGCTCGTTGTTCCGGCGGGGATCGCGACGGGCTGCATTCCCTTTTCGATGGTTGTCCCATCCATGCGCATTAGCGCCCAGCGGACATTTCCACGCAGGGGCTTCGGAACGTCGCTGCTCACCCAGAGCTGCGCGTTCCCTTCGGCGCCGTCCGTCTGTCCGGAAAGCATCACGGGCGCATAAGCATGACGAATGCGATACCAGAGCGCTTTCGGCCGTCCATAGTAATCCATCATCGACCAGCTGATCGACGGCCAGCAGTCGTTGTACTGCCAGACCAGGCTGCCGGTGGAGTTCGGCCAGTCGCGCCGCCAATGCTCGACGCCTGTGAGCACGCCGTCGGCCTGCTGGATCTGGCTCAGCCAGAGCGCGGAATCGAAGTCCTTGGGATTACGGTAGTAACGCTTCGCCGTGCTGAGGATTAACTGATTGCCGTCGCGCCAGTTCCGCTGATGATACTCCATGACCGGCGACAGCACCGAGGCGCGGTCCGCCGCCGTGGTGAATTGCTGAACGCTGCGCGGCTGTGGGAACGCTTGAAAGCCGAACTCGGACATGAACCCATGCACGTCTCGGTACGATTCGAAGCCCGATGAACCGTGCCAGACATTCCAATCGTGATCGTCCCCGGCCTCCGGGCTGCCGGGGGTGTAGACGGCGTCCGGTGAAAGATCGCGGACGACATCCGCAAGCAGACCGTGAAACAGCTTATTATAGTCTTCGTGCGTCATATGGTTCGGATCGGTCTTATCCGCCACAAAACCGATGACTTCGTTGTTCCCGGACCATACCACGAGGCTGGGATGATTGCGCAGCCGACGGACATTGTCTTGCGCTTCGGCCTTGACGTTCGCCATCCAGGCTGGGTCGAATGCGGGGTAAGACGCGTCGGCGAACTTGAACTCGGACCAGAGCAGAAGGCCCCGTTTGTCGGCCTCGTCATAAAAGGCGTCGCCGTCATAGTAACCGCCGCCCCACAGGCGCATCATGTTCATATTGGCGTTGATGGCGTCGTCGATCAAACGGCGCTGGCGCGCCGGGTTGGCGCGGGTCGTCAGCGAATCTTCCGGAACCCAGTTGGATCCCTTGGCGAAGAACGGTCGCCCGTTGATCGCGAGCGTCAGAGGGCGCTTGCTCGTCTTGGCCA
The DNA here is from genome assembly GCA_025963815.1 of Capsulimonas sp. Classification (GTDB taxonomy): domain Bacteria; phylum Armatimonadota; class Armatimonadia; order Armatimonadales; family Capsulimonadaceae; genus Capsulimonas. The sequence goes on along the minus strand of JAOQAA010000656.1, from coordinate 16,259 downwards.
TCCAGGTGATCGTGTGCAGTCCGAAGCGCTGCGTCTTTTGATCGACCACTGCGCCGCGCGCGTCACGCAGCTCCACTTGGATGTCGTAAAGATTCTGGGCGCCCATCCCCACCGGCCACCAGAGCTGCGGACGCGCGATCGTCAGCTTCGAAATGCTCTTGCCGCCCGCAAGCGACGTATCCGCCTCCGTAACTTTTCGTCCCTGAAACAGCACGGCGACATGCGCCTTGACCGGCGCCGATGTATCCGCCGCGACTTCAACACGCAGGCCGACGCGCCCCGGCGACCGGTGGTCCTGAATGACGCCAACATCCGTCAAACGCGCCTCATCCCAGCCAATCAATCCGATCTTCTTCCAAATGCCGCTGGTCATCAGCTCCGGCGCAAAGTCCCATCCCGGCTGAAACGGCGATTTGCGTAAATATCCCATGCCGTGCGTCTCCACAGGTTTGCCGGGAAACGCCGCCTGGTTGACATGCGCCTCCAGATAGGGAGCGACAGGCGCGAACACAACCTGAATTTTATTGTCGCCAGTATGCAATAAGGGCCGGACATCGAACTCCCATGTCCGGAACATATTATCCGTGTGTGCGACAAGCTTGCCGTTCACCTGAATCGTCGCCAGCGTGTCCAAGCCCTCACAGCGCAGTCGAATCTGGCGATGCTTTAAAAACCCAGCAGACACGGTAAAGCTTCGCGCATAACTCCATGGGACTTCTTTGACCCATTGCGATGACTTATTATTATCGCGATAGAACGGGTCCGAGATTTTGCCCGCCGCCATCAAATCGGTCTGGACGACGCCCGGAACTGTCGCCGGCAACGACAGATTGCGGTCGGTCTGCGTCAGCCGCCACGCGCCCTCCAGCCCCACCCGCTCCGGCGAGACCGCATGGGAAGCGACGGGCATGACGAGCCCCAAAAGACAGCCGGTGATTGCGAGATATTTCATGGATCGGGACACTCCGGGAATATACGTGCATTGTAAGCGCTTACTGTAAGCGCTTACATTATAACAAGATATTATGACGCTGTCAATAAGCGGGGATATCAAGACACGACGCGAGGAGCATCTCCACGGCGTTAAACAGCGCACATCAGTTTGCCGGGCTGCGCTGCCTCAAAAAAGGCATATAGCTGGTCGCCAAATATTGTCCCATCTCCCGCTCGACGATCCATTCGATCTGGCCTCGATGATGCTGGCCATGCGAGAGAATTTGCGTTAAGATCTCGCTCACCGTGTTCTGAAACGTCCGACCATTGGGTGCGTGAGAGGTGATGCTTTTGCTAAGATCAGCATCCTCCAGCTCCATGAAGATCGCCCGAAGCGCTTCCGTGTTCGATTGGAGATGCATCCTGCATTCTTCCAGAGACCATTCTGGAGAGCAATCGATGCTCTCCGGAACATCGTGGCCATTCAGCAGATAAATCCAGGGCTGCATGTCGGCGATCAAGTGTCCGAAGATCATAACGACATCCGCCGGGACAGCGTTGGTGGAAAGAAAGCTCACAATCTGTCGATTCGCCCACTCTTCATATTCGAACATATGCCGGAAGTACAGAGCGATGGAACTATCAGACATCATCGAATTTTTCCTTTGAACATCCCTGAACATGGCGCAAACGAGAACAGAGCAGCCACAAGGCTGCTCTGTTCTCATAGATCATTTGTCTAGCGCGTTTCTCAGCGAAGGCGAGCCGCTACTCCGAAACGCCATATTTCTTCTTGACCAGGCTCGCCAATTCGCCCGCGAGCGCTTCGATCTCGGATTGGTCCGGACCTTCGGCCATGATTCGGATGAGCTTCTCGGTGCCGGAAGCGCGGACATTGAGGCGGCCGCGGCCGGCGAGCTTTTCTTCGGTCTGTGTGATGGCGCGCTGGATCTCGGCGTCGCTCTGCCAGGCGGTGCGGTCGGTGACGCGGACGCCGAGCAGGGTCTGGGGGTACTCGGACATCTGATCAGCGAGCGCGGAAAGCGGCTGGCCGGTTTCGCACATGACTTTGAGGACTTGCAGCGCGGTGAGCAGACCATCGCCCGTGGTAGTCAGGTGGCCGAAGATTAAGTGTCCGGACTTCTCGCCGCCGAGAATATAGCCTTCGCGACGCATTTCCTCGCAGACGTATCGGTCGCCCACGGCGGTGCGCACCAAGGTGACGTCACTTGCGCGCAGCGCGACTTCCAGGCCCATGTTGCTCATGATCGTGCCGACGACCGTGTTGCGCGCGAGCTGGCCGCGGCCCGCAAGGTGGCGGCCGACGATCATCATCACGCGATCGCCGTCCACAAGGCGGCCTTGTTCGTCGGCAAGGATCACTCGGTCGGCGTCGCCGTCGAACGCGATGCCGATCTGCGCGCCATGTTCGATCACATTCGCACGCATTTCGCCAGGATGCAGCGATCCGCAGCCGGCGTTGATATTGGTTCCATTCGGAGCGCAGTGCAGCGCGATCACGCTGGCGCCCAGGTCCGTGGCGACGCGCGGACCGATCTCGTGGTTCGCGCCATTGGCGGCGTCGATCACAATCTTGATGCCGTCCAACCGCAGGCCGCCCATGGTTTCCTCCATGTGCTCGGCGTAGATGTCGCGCAGATGCGGATCGCGGCAGGCGATGCCGACCAGCGCGCCGCTCGGGCGCGGCAGTGTGAGCGCCTGCGGCACGAGCGCTTCGATCTCGGCCTCAATCGCATCATCCAATTTGTAGCCATCGGCGCCGAAGAACTTGATGCCGTTGTCCTGATAGGGATTGTGGGAAGCCGAGATCACGACGCCGGCGTCGAACCCGGCTGTACGCGCGATATTGGCGACAGCAGGCGTGGGGACGACTCCTGGGCTGACGACGGTGGCACCCATGGAGCAGAGGCCCGCAGTGATCGCGGACTCCAGCAGTGTGCCGGAGACGCGGGTATCGCGGCCGATAACGAATTTGGGGGCGTGACTGCGCCCCAGGACACGGGCGGCGGCCGCTCCCAGCGCAAAGGCGAGAGACGGAGTGAGCTCCGTGTTGGCGACGCCTCGTACGCCGTCCGTACCGAACAACTTTTCTGACATAGCGGGAACGATTACTCCTGAATAGAACGGTCGAAAAAAGAGCGCCCGGCGGCTACGGCTGCGCGGGCGGCGCAGGCGCAATTGCCGGCCCCGGGGCCGTGAAAACGGGAACGATGTGTACGGTCACCGTCACTTGAACGGCGGCGACAGGCGAAAGGGCGCGCAGCGGCGACAGCGTCACGGTTTTGACCACATCCTGCGCGGCGCCCGTGATATCGATCGGGGCGGTCGAGACCACTCCGACGCGCGCCAGGGTATCGATGCGTCCGGTAAACGGCACGCGCGCCGGATTGACCTGCACGTCCGCGATCTTGAAACCAGGCGCCGGAACCCCGGTAATATCCGGGCTTACCAGCAGGTCTTTGTCGGCCGTCGCCTCAATAATGCCCAGGCGAACATGAGCCGTCGGCGGCACAAGCGAGACATTGTCCACGGGGCGCTTCTGATCGTCGATCGCCCGGATCTGATAGTCATCCTCCAGCACACCGCCAGCGCCGGTGACCTCAGGGCGCACGACCAGACGGAACACACGGTTGACGGCGTCCTCGCCGCCGATCACCGTCGCCTCCACAGGGGCGACGTCAGGCTTACGAAAGACGTAGCCTTCTGGAGCCGAGCCGCTCGGCTCGACCCGGATTCCCATACGGCGCTTGCGCTTCGGCTGAAGCGTCAGTGTGATTGTGCGGGGCTCGGTGTCGCTGATCGTCACCGTGCCGGGAATGCCAGGAGCGAGCTTGGCTTCCACGGGCACGGAAGATTGTCGGCCGGTGTGCACACTACTCAAATCCGCAGTCACAATGACGCTGTTCTCCGGCAGGCGGCTCAGCTCTTCGAGTGGGCCTTCCAGCGTTACGGTGACCGTCGGCGACGATTGATCGGCGATCAGCATCCCTGTGGGCAAGTTTCGCGTCACAACCGTGGTGTGGACATCATGCGTCTTGATCGGGTTCTGCTGCGCGTCGACATACCAGCGCAGCGCACATGCGCACAGCAGGGCCAGCAGCTTATAAGACAGATTTTCGCGCAAACGGGCGAGCATGGCGGTTCCTAGTACGGAGCAAAGCGTTTACGCGGACGGCGGAGTCCCCGGTCCATCGGTCCCAGGCGGAGGCGAGGGCGCCGGCTGTTTCTGCGCGCCTCGGGATACGTTCAAAAACGGCGCGAGGCTGGTGAACGGACTGACAGTCGCCTTCACCGCCGCGCGCGCCTTGGCGCGACGCCGGCGAGAGATCGGCCGCTCACGCCCCATCACGCCCTGCATCAATCGATCGCGCAGGGCGTCGTCGCGCAGGCCGCGAACCATCTTGCCTTCAAAGGCGACGGAAATGATGCCGGTCTCCTCGGAAACTACCAGAACCAGGGCGTCGCTCTGCTCAGACATTCCCAGGGCGGCCTTGTGGCGCGTATGCACCATGGCGCCGATATCCCGGTTGTCGGAAAGCGGCAGCGTGCAGCCCGCCGCCACGATCCGGTCCCGGCGCACGATCGCCGCGCCGTCATGAAGAGGGCAGCCTGGGTAAAAAATCGTCTCCAGCAGCTCGGCGCTAATCACTGCGTTCATCAGCGTGCCGGTGCCGATGATTTCCGTCAGGCCTGTTTCGCGCTCCAGCACCACCAAGGCGCCAATTTTTTTGTCGGATAAGAAACTGGCCGCGCGGACGAGCTCCGCCACCATCACGGAAACGTCTTCTTTTTCCAAACCAACGAAATTTTTGCCCCAGAAACCGACCCGCCCGACTTCTTCCAGGGCGTGCCGCAGCTCGGGATAAAAGAGGATGACGATCGCGACCGGGCCAAGCAGAAACATCTGCTTGAGCAGCCAGTTCAGCGCCGTCAAGTGCGCCCAGTCAGAGAACCAGAGGATCAAAACGAAGATCAGGAGACCGGAGATGATCTGCCACGCGCGCGTACCTTTGGCAAGCATGATCAAATGGTAGATCAGGTAAGCGACCACCAAGATATCGACGCCCGCATGGACGAATCCCAGCAGATCCGCCGTCGTCCATTTGTGCTGCCAGCCGTGCATTTCTCAACCCCAAACCGTGCGCCATCGCCTCTCAGTATATCATAACGGCCCTGCCGAATGCAACCATGCACCGTCGGAGAGTCCTGACAGCGAACAAGAGCCCCAGGCTTCGCCCAGGGCTCTTGTTCATCATTCGTACAATTCGGCGCCATCCCGGCGCGTCTCGCCGGGATGGCTCGGACTTAGTTGCGGGCGGATCCCGGCTGGGTCGGCGGCGGGTTCGGCGGCAGGCCTCCGGGAGGCGTGATCACCAGAACCGACGCGGTGCTGGAGTAGATCCAGTACCCCACCCACGGGACCAAAGGAGCATTCGCGGTCAGCTGGACGTAGTCGTTGCTGGCCTGCCGGTATGCCCACGGCAGCTTCACAACCTTGCTTGCCGGAAGTGTCGAACTCAGCAGGTTCCCCTTAACATCGTAGACGGCGATGGAGGACAACAACGTGTTCTCAAGGAAGGGGTTGCCGATCTGGTTCCAGCCCGCCTGCAGGACTTTTTGGAAGACTGCGGTTGTTTTAACCGGCGTCCCCTGGAAGTGGGTGAAGTTATCAGCGGCAAACTTAACCCAGTATCCTTCCCCAGGACGAAGGGTGTCGGCAGGGAATGTCGGGTAGGAGACATACTGCAGCGCGAACGGCTGATACGAGTACAGGCGCTGCTCACGCGTCAGAGGCGCCGCCAATCCGATCAGCGCCGGGTAACTCACGTCATTGAGGGAGAAGTCATAAGGCGCCGAAATCATCTGCAGACCGGCGGAGAACGGATGTCCGACAGTAAGAACGAAGTCGTGGATTGTGATAGCGCCCGCGACAACGTTAATTCCCGCGTCGATTCGACCGGCGAAGGGCGCCTTGGTTGCGGTCACCGTATAGGTGAGTTTGCTGGACAGATCTTTGGTATACTTGCCATCCACGCCCGTCACGAGATCGGCGCCAATCGTCGCGCCGGTGTCCTCACGGACAAAATGCAGGGTGACGCCCGCAAGCGGCGCCCCATCGGCATCTAATACTGTTCCAGACAGCGTGCCGAAGCTCGCCGGATCCGAAGTCGCCAGTCGATTCAGCAATTCGAGACCGTTGAACGATCCCCATCCCGTGGCGTCGTCGTATCCCACTTTGGCGTTGTAGATCAGGTTATCGCCAACCGTGACGTCATGGAACGCCGCCGCATAATCCGCTGGGTCGCGGGCAAGGGCGTAGATCGGCGGGTTCGCTTCGCCAAGAGCAGCATCGCCGACGTTTGCGCGCTGCTGATTGACGAGAGTAATGAAGGCCGCCCAAATTGGCGTCGCGGCGCTGGTGCCGCCGCTCGAAAACCATCCTCCGGAATCAGCAACATAGATATCGTATCCCGTGGCGGGATCCGCATCCAGCGCCACATCGGGAACATCACGCATGGTGGGGGATTCCCCAACAGGAGTGGGCGAATTCTGGTAGTCGGGCTTGGGCCAAATAACGCTCTTGCCGCCGCCGCTGCCGCCGCCGTTCTGCGGAGCGTCCGCCAGCGTCCCCTTCCAAACGGTTTCGGAAACAAACGTTCCGCCGATACCAGTGGTGGTGAGGGACGTGCCGCCAACCCCAGTCACATTTGGCTGAGATGCGGGATCGGCGACGGAAACGGTGGGATCCGCGCCGGCGCCGGCTTTGTTAGGCGCGTCCGCATAGGCGCCGCCGTCACCCGACGCCGCAAATATCGATTGCCGCTGCGCCGCCATCTGCGTAAAAACCTGCTCTTCCGCAAGGCGAGTGGCGTTATCGACCAGACTTTCGGCCAACAGCCAGCTGGTGCTGACAACCTTCGCCAGGTTATCGTCGGCAATCCGCTGATAGAGGCCGAGCGAATCGGAGTTCTTCGCCTCGTAGACGTAGAGATGGTCGAGCTTGGGCGCGACCGCCAACACCAGATCAATGTCGAGGATGACTTCAACAAATCCTTGGTCGGTACCGTCGTTCGGACGGCCGCTGAACCCGTTGTAAAGAACATTGGTGATGTTTGGCGTTCCCAGATTGAATTGGGTCGTGTACTTTGTCACGTCCGACATGTCGTAGCCGTCCAGCTCATACATCGCCAGCGACTGACCTTCACCCTTATAGGTAAGCGTATTCAGGTTGTAAGCAGCAAGGATGTCGTTTGGCGCCAATCCGCCTGCGGGTCCTGAGCCGATGGCGCTCGGATTCAGCAGAGACTGCAAGTCGGTTTGAAACCTCGGCGCGGCGCTGCGGTGGCCGCTGACGCTTGGGATGCTGGTCAATCCTGAAACGCCGAGGATCCGGGAAGCGACGCCCTGGGGAACTGTCGGCGCGACATTGTTTGCGTATACCACGCTGCCGGTGGGCAGCAAGTACCGGTCAAGCTTCACGTTGAAGGCCGATTCGACATTCCGACTGGAGCCGTGCACCAGCACTAGCGACCGGGTCGGCGAGGCCTCCGCCACGGAAAGCCCCTGGGACTTCGCATAGGAGATGACGGTATCGAAATCTTCCTGGGACGGAGAATACAGCTCTCGGAATTGCTTTGAGGTCAACCCCTTGCCGTACAGCGCGTCTTTAGGATCAGCGATGCGACGGACATATTCATCCAGTGCGGCGCGGTTGCGCAGCGGCAGGCTCACGGTGACGCTGACCTGCGTTTGCCCATCCTGGCGGCCCAGAAATCGGGACCGGTTCAGCAAGGGCGCAATGCCTGGGGCAAATTCATTATGCGGGACCGCAACACGAGGCTGAGAGGCGAACTCAGCCTTGATTTGCGCTAAGGATGCGGTGGTTTGCGCCCCGGCCGCGTGCGCACCCGCGACAGCCAATATGGCGGTCAGGGTCGCCGCGTAGGCGGCCCCGGACCGTCGGACGCGAGAGCGCCTCTGATAGCGAGAGTACATGTTGAAAACGACTCCTTAGTCAAACAGGAAAATGGGCGGGAAGCGGAGCGGCGGGCCGCCGGGCGGTGACAAGCCTTACTCTTTTTTATATTATATGTAACGTACAGGAATCTGTCAAGGAAAATTCACGCAAATTGGTTTCATCACGCAAAGATAAGGGATAATGAAAGCGGCCGGTTATGACGATCCCCGCAAGGAGCAACTCAATTGCAATGAGAGAAACACAGACAATTTTCATCGGAAGCGGCGATCCGGGCTTAATAGAACGCGCGCAAACGCTTTCGCCAACCCTGCAAATTATTTCTAGCCGACAGCTGAAAGAAAATCCCGAGGCCCTGTCGACAATCGACGCAGCCTACGGATGGCTCGGCAAAGATCAGGTTGCTCAGGCGACCGGCCTGCGCTGGCTGCAGTTGGCTTCGGCGGGGGTCAATGGACTGATCACCCCCGAGATCAAGGCGCGCGATCTGATTATCACGAACGCTCGCGGCATCCATGCCGAACCGATCACGGAGCACATGTTCGGCATGCTGCTGATGATCACGCGCCGTCTCGGCGAGGCGTGGGATCGTCATAAGATCGGCAAGTGGAACGGCGAGGGCCTTGGCGATCGCGTGCTCCTACTGGCCGGTAAGACGCTAGGTATCCTCGGCGTCGGCGCCATCGGCGGTCAGAGCGCCAAGGTCGGCAAGGCATTCGATATGCATGTGGTCGGTCTGCGGCGCACCGGCGAGCCTCATGAATACGTGGACCGAATGTACACGCTGGACCAGACGCACGAGTTTCTGGCCGCAAGCGACATCATCATGAATATCCTTCCGAAAACAGAGAAAACAATGGGCTTTCTCGGTCCCAAGGAATTCGACGCGATGAAGCCCGGCGCCATCTTAATCAACACAGGCCGCGGATCGACAGTCGATACCGGCGCCATGATCGCAGCGCTCCAGAGCGGCAAACTCGGGGCGGCCCTGCTCGACGTCACCGACCCCGAGCCGCTTCCCGAAGGCCATCCACTCTGGACAGCCCCCAACGTCTTCATCACCCCGCACTACAGCGGCGCGCATCCCGAGTACGACGAACGCGCGGACAAGATCTTTCTGGAGAACCTGCGGCGTTACCTCGCGGGCGAACCATTGATCAATGTGGTGGATAAAGAAGAAGGATACTAAGAGCGCTTAACCGTCGGCCCCAAGTCCCGCATCAATCCTGGGATCTCCGCAAGGAGTTCGCGGGCGAGGAAACCGAGCGGCCCCATCGTCTTGGCGAGCTTGTCGCCGGCGCGGGCGTGCAGGGAGACGCCCCAGACGGCGGCTTGTAGGGGGTCGGCGCCGCGGGCGCTCAGTCCGGTAACGATACCCGCAAGGGTATCGCCAGACCCCGAGGTGGCGAGGCCGATATTTCCAGCCTTGTTGCAGTAACAGCGGCCGTTCGGCGCGGCGATAAATGTCTCAGAGCCTTTCAAGGCCGTCACGATCTCCAGCTTTTTCGCAGCTTCCACAGCAACGGACTGAGCGTTCTTCGAAATCTCTTCGGGATCGCGCCCCAAGACATGGCCCATTTCCACGGCATGCGGGGTAATGACGGCGGCGAACCCACGTAACGCAGCAGGATCTTCGCTCAGCAAGGCGTGAGCGGCGGCGTCCACCACCAGGGTTGTGTCGCCCAGGGACGGCAGAAAGCCGCGCAGCAGATTGGCCGCGTTTTTTGGATCGTTCATTCCCGGCCCGATCAGCAGGGCGTCGGTTCCCGGCAGCAGTTCCGCCAGGCGCCGCGCGGCGGAGGGGGCGATGTCGCCCCCATCCGTTTCGGGCAATGCGATGACGCGCGCCTCCGGCACGACGCCGGCGACGATGGGCGCGATGCTCCGGCCGCAGGCGATGCGCAAACGCCCCGCTCCCGCGCGCATCGCCGCCACGGCCGCCAGGATCACCGCGCCGGGCAGCTCGGCCGAGCCGCCGACGATCAAGACGGAGCCGCGCGTGTTCTTGTCTCCGCCGCCGTCCGGCGTGGGAAGCGGCCATTCGCGCAGCAAGGACCGCGTGACCTCACGCACGTCGCCCACCGGCATTCTGTCTTTACTTCGGGGCGACCGGGACATCGCTTTTCCTTGTCACTTCCTCGCCGGCCTCTTCCAGGGGCGCCGTAAAGTTGTATGTGTCGAGCACTAACTTGCCGTGACTGCCAAGACCGGGGTCGTACTTGTAGGAGGTCACGGAGCAGTTCGCCACATCCTGGGCGCGGTCGATCGCGAGGATCTGGTCCTCGGTCATACGCTCCAAAAGATAACGGAAGCAAAGCACGACGACTTGGTGAGCGACAATCAAAACCCGCTCGCCGCGATATTCGCGCGCGATCGTGTCCACTACGCTTCGCAGGCGCAGGATCACGTCGCACCAGCTTTCGCCGCCGGGCGGCCGGTGGTAAAACTTACCCAGCGCCATTCGGAATTCCATCTGGTCGGGAAAACGCTCTTGGACGCCGGCGGTGGTCAGGCGGTCCAGCACGCCGAATTCTTTTTCGCGCAGGCGCTCGTCCTGGATGACAGGCGGGTCGCCGCCCATCATCCCGGCCGTCTCCAGCACGATTCGAGCAGTATCCCGAGCGCGCAAATACGTGGAGGTCAGCACGACGGTGGGACGGCTCTCCGCCGGCAATGCGGCGAACCAGCGCCCCAGCGCTTGCGCCTGTCGCTCGCCAAGTTCCGACAGCGGGACATCCATGTCCCGCGACGCCAGTTGTATGACGGGATGCCCGGCGGCGACCGCCTCGTCCCGGGCGACATTGCCGGCGCTTTGTCCATGGCGAACAATTAGTATTTCGTCCGGCCACTTTTGGTGTTCAATCACAATTTTCTCCCAGCAGGCAGGTAAACTGATTGTAGCCGAAGACGGCTCAGGCCAAACATGGCCGCCGGAACTATTGCCTCTATCCCGGCGCTCTTAAGGATTCCGACCTCTCTTTTTCGCCGCGATGCGCCGAAGATAAAAACAGCCAATAATACGGGGACGCCGATCGGCGCGCCTCAGTGACCGGCACAAGGAATTTGTCTATGAAGCATGTTGATATGGTCGTGATCGGCAGCGGACCGGCCGGCCAGAAGGCGGCGATCCAGGCCGCGAAACTCGGCAAAAGTGTCACCCTCGTTGAGAAAAACAACATCATTGGCGGCGCCTGCATCCATACAGGGACGATCCCCAGCAAGGCGCTCCGCGAATCCGTTCTTCAGCTCACCGGCATCCATCAGAGCACTCTGAACAACGCCAACCCCGTCAATAAAAGCGACATCACGCTCGACGACTTGATCTTCCGGTGCCACCAGGTGATCCGGACCGAGATCGACGTGATCCGTGAGCATATGCAGCGCAATAACGTCGAGATGGTCTGGGGCGAAGCCCACTTCAAGGACGCGCACACGATCGATATCGTCCGACCCAGCGCCTGCGAAACGATCGAAGCCGACCATATCGTCATCGCCAGCGGCACCACGCCGGCCCGGCCCAATAGCATCACCTTTGACAGCGAGCGCGTTTTGGACAGCGACAGCTTCCTGCGCCTGCCCGCGCTTCCCAAGAGCATCATCATCGTCGGCGGCGGCGTGATCGGCACCGAGTACGCTTGTATGATGGCCGCCCTCGGCATCCGCGTCGTGCTGATCGAAGCCCGCCCGATGCTGCTGGAGTTCGCCGACTCCGAGATCATCGAAGCGCTCCAATATCGTATGCGCGCCATGGGCGTCACCCTGCGCCTGAACGAGCGCGTTGACGACATCCGTGTCCTGCCCGACGGCCTTGTCCAGGCGACCATGCAGAGCGGCAAGCACATCCGCGCCGACTCGCTCCTGTACTGTATCGGCCGACAGGGCGCCACTTCCAAGATGGACCTGGACAAAGTCGGCCTCAACCCGGATTCGCGCGGCCGACTGAAGGTCAACGAGCATTACCAGACAGAGATCCCCCACATCTATGCGGTCGGCGACGTGATCGGCTTCCCGGCCCTCGCCAGCACCAGCATGGAGCAGGGGCGTCTCGCCAGCTGCCACGCCTACGGCGAACCGACCTCCTCGATCCCCGAACTCTTCCCGGTCGGTATCTACTCGATCCCGGAGATCTCAATGGTCGGCAAGACCGAAGCAGCCCTGACCGACGAAGGCATTCCCTACGAAGCCGGCGTCGCGCAGTACCGTGAGATCGCGCGCGGCCAACTGCTCGGCGACGAAGGCGGCATGCTCAAGCTTCTGATCCACGAGCAGACTCGTCAGATCCTCGGCGTCCACGCCATCGGCACCGGCGCGACCGAACTGATCCACATCGGCCAGGCCGTGATGGCGCTCAAGGGCACTGTCGATTACTTTATCAACAACGTGTTCAACTACCCGACCCTGGCCGAGTGCTACAAGGTCGCCGCCCTGAACGGCAGCAATAAACTTCGTTTACTGCAGTCTTCACCAACGTCGCTGGAGACGCCGAAGTTGAAGATCGTCGGCGCATAATACGCGTTAAGAAAAAGAGCCGGGAGCGCATTGCGTCTCCCGGCTCTTTTTGTGCTTTGAGGCGATAGAGTATAAAGCCACAAGTAAAAACCTACGCCGCCATCGATCCCCGGTTTTTACAACTGGGGTAAATGCGGCAAGGCCGAGACTTGGAATATTACCCCGCCGCTGGGCGCGCTATCTCGATCAGGATTTCGGTGCCTTTGGGGGAAGTGGCGAGCATCAGGGTATCGCACATCGCGATCATCAGGGTGAAGCCCATTCCCAGAGTGCCCTGGGTGGAGTAGCCGGCTTCGAGGGTGGCGCGGGCAAGGTTGACGGGGGAGATGCCTTCGCCTTGGTCGGAGATCTTGGCGGAGATTTTGGTTTCGGAAATCCAGAGCGACAGTGAGCCGCCGCCGGCATGTTTCAAAGAGTTGGTTGCGGCTTCGGTGACGCACATCAGAAGATCATCTATCCGGGCGCAGGAGGCGCCCCGCGCCTCCAAAGCGACACGGACGCGGCTTCGGACGAGGGAGACATCATCCAGGGAGCGCAGCGGGTATTGCACGGCGGCGGGGCCGGGAACCGCGCTGCGTAAGTCGTCGGGAGTGCTCAGGCGCAGGCGGCCGCCAGTGGCCGCCAGCAGGACTTCCTGGCTGAAGGCGATGCGGCGCTGCTCGCTGACCTCCAGCGCGCGCCGCGCTTCGCTGCACCGTCCGGAAACGGACGCTAGGACCGGCCCGGCGGCGACCAGCAGCGCAAAGGAAAGAGCGCTGTTCTGATCGGCAAACTGGAGGGTTCCCGGCGCGTGAGGCAGCAGGCTCAGCCCGGACACGGCGGCCGTAGCGAGCCAGGCGCCCATCGCGGCAAGTCGGCCATGACGTACGCCCGTCTGCAGAACTGGCGCCAGCATCAGCAGCACCTGCGGAGAGCTGCCCGGCAGATAGTGCTGGAGTGACCGAACGATCACGTCGGACGCGCAGAAGACACCGGCGCTCCATAACCAGCTCATGAGCGGGCGCGCAGACTCGCTGCACAGCGCCTCGGTCACTCGGATCGCCTGGGCGTCAATTCGCTCGTTCAGCTGCGCCAGATAATCCTGATTTCCGGCTCTTTCTAGATTTAGGTTGACGCTCATTTCGACGATTGCTTCTTCCAAAAGTGTGGCCCATCATCAGGTGGGCGTAGCTCTATTATCGGCAAGCATACGAGATTACTGGAATCTCAAGTTAGGCTGCAATAAGCGCATGGCGACAAAACGACAGAACAAAACAACGATCGAAAAGTCGATCCCAATCGGTTATTTGAGAACGCCATCGGCGCTTGAAAAACTTAGCGTCCGTCTGGTCGATCAATTCGACGACATTGAGGCAAACCGCTACGAATCGCTTGCCGATTTGAAACCATTCGCCACGCTGGAGCGCATACCGATTTCGGCGCGGATCGCCGATCCAAAAGCCAAGCAGTTGCTTATGGCATGGGACGCGCTGTCCGCCGTCCGCGTTCCCACACCCGAGGCGGCGGACGCCCTTCGGACGATTCTGACGGAGACCGCGCCCGCTTCATCGATCCCCGCCCCTCGCCCCTTCCCGTTCGCCGAACTGGCCGCGCCCGAGCCGTCCAAGCCCACCGCCGCCCATCCGCGCGCCTTCCGAGGAACGACCTACAAGCCGCCCAAGGGCAAATCGCCGGCAGCAGCTGATTTGCGATTGTATCTATCAGACCAAGGAGCCATTCGAGACCTTGGAATGCGTCTTTTCCCTTCCGATACTTTTAATACGGATTCCCCTTCATCCGCGTTTCATAATTCTATGACACCGGACCTCTCCCCGATCTTCATTGCGATCCTTTACCCCAACGTGCGCCACCGCTCGACGAACGAAATCGCCGCCGCGCACGCCCTGTTTCAGCGCCTGGGACTGGAGCGCAATGAGCCTCTGCTCGCCTGCGTCGCCGCGCTGTTCGCCAGCTCACAATACGCCCCACAGTGGTGTGAGATAATGGCGCTGCTGCCGCCAGACCAGCAGGCGGGATTCGCGGGGCTGCTGCTGGAGACGGAAGCAAGCCGCCTCGATCCTGGCTGGCAAGCAGACGGTTTGATCGAAATCCTCTTGGACGCCGCGAACAGTTCACAGTCGGCCTATCGTATTTATTGTTTGCTCGAAGGAATGTCGCTCGGCGCCTCCGCACGGTATTTACACGAAGGTTTTCGCTTGAATGATCGCCTCAAAACGAACAGCTCGTTTCACGACGTAATCGGAGGTGAAGATTTTCCGGCGGAGACGATGCACACCATACTCGACAGGCTGGGGCCGACCGACAGCGATGACGCGATATTTGATCGCTGGAAGTTTATTCACATATGGGAAGCATGCGGGAACCACAAAGGTCTCGCAGCGCTGATCGCGGAGCGTGACTGGTCACGATGGCGCCCGGACGTTCTTACCGCGCTGCTCTACTTCTATTCTTTATATACGCTTTGTGACAATTATCAGGAATCTCAGAAGAAATGGCCGGATGTCCGTGCGTATGCTGACGACCTTGAAGCAATCTTAGAGAAGACGCCGCCGGATTACCAGTGGAAGCTCGTGGACAGTCTGGAAACATTCGTCTGGCTGACAAGGCCAGAAGACTGGGGGCAGCGCCTCCTGCCGGACGCATGCGCGCTGTTGGCGTGTCTGTGCCGCTCGCCTTTGGATCTACGCCGCGACACGGCGCAGGTTTGGATGGAATTTATCGTCTATTTCGACCACTCCCAAAAAGCGGCCCTTCTGGCGGCTCCGCAATCGTGCTTTCAGCATCTGGAGAAAAGCTGCCGCACAAACAATGAGAGAAACTTGATCGGTTACGGAACCCACGCCATCGCTCAGACGATGCCGATGTTCACACTCTCATGCTTTCTCAAAGCTCCTTCTCGCTTCTTTCGGGCTACAAAAACGCTGGGATGCCTGTCTAACGCGGAGCGCTTATCGTTCGCCAAAGCGTTCGCGTCCGAACCATTCATGGAGCGCGGCATTGACGAAATGAATGACCAGGACGCTTATGAGTTGATCGCGTCACAGGAACAAAACGTTCTCATTCAAGCGATCCCAAAAGAACTGACGCGTCACTATGGCGGCGGCGCGACGTTGAGCGAAGTTCGCGCGGCGCACTACCATGCTCTTATGCGTCGGCAATGGCTCAGAGCATGCTTAGAACTATTGGAGAACAAGATTTACGAGCGGCTCGCTCAGGGCTACCCAGTCGAAGAGTTGGATGAGAATACAAAACACGCGCTGCAAATACAAATGAAGGCGAAAGAAAACCGCCAGGCGCTCAAAAAGATGCTCACCGCGCACTGGGCGGGCCGGCGGAATTATCTCATCGACCATCCCAAAACGCAGGCTTGGCTAAGAACTCACCCCAAACTCAATACAGACGTCTGGCTGACCGGCGTTCTTTACGCGAGGACGCTTGCGCCCTATGGGGAAGTAGCTATTTCGGTGGAGCAAGACCCCGTGGAGGCGCTCAAGCTGGGCACATATGTGGGAAGCTGTCTGGGATTAGGAGGATCGTTCGCGTTCTCGGCGGCGGCGACGGTGCTGGACATCAACAAGCAGGTGCTTTACGCACGTGATTCAAAAGGAGCGGTCCTGGCGCGCCAAGTAGTCGTTTACGCGGAATCCGATGACTTGCTTTGCTACTATGTTTACCCGCTGAGCGCGCCGGATTCGCTCCGGCGGCTATTTGCCGAATACGACCGCAAATTCGCTGCGGCGCTTGGCGTTCCCCTGTTCCAAGAGAGCGATGTGGAAGGCGGGGAGTACAGAGTCGAAATGATTCTTTCCCACGGCTGGTG
>JAOQAA010000598.1 GCA_025963815.1 Capsulimonas sp. | reverse complement strand
AACGATCCCGGAGCGTTCTTTCTTTGCAGGTCAGAAAGTCAATCGCCTCCTCCTCCGCCGTCTCCGCCTCCACCGCCATCACCCCCGCCGGTATCTCCGCCCCATCCGCCTCCGCTGTCATGACCGTGGCTTCCACCGTCATGACAGCCGTGGTGACTGGAGTGTCCTGAGTGATGCGAGTGGCTGTCGCTGGAGGAATACGATCCACCATCCGAATAGGATGATCCGTAGTCCCCAGAGCCGCCCTGCGCTCCGTTCCTGCGCCGCCGCTGCGGGTTCTGATCCTTCTGTGTCACGGCCACCACGAGGATCAACACCACGATCGCAATCACGATGATGATTGGCTCCATAAGCATCTGTCTCCTTTGTGAATGTTATTGTATTCCGTGAGACACAGATGCGTACGAATGGTTGCGTCGCCCAAAGGCAAATTCCGTATGTTACTGTCGGAAACCTTCGGCGGCGGCCTGGCGGACCTTCGCCGCATCCTCGGGACGTCCCAGGCGGTCCAGCGTATTCGCCAGCCCGTTATAACTCCATGGCGCCGGCTCCTGCTTGACCGCGATCAAACGGTGAACTAGAGCTTCCTTGTGGTCACCCGTTTCATCCAGCATGTTCGCATAAGTTTGGTGAGCCAAAACCGGACCGGGCTTGGGGATTATCGACAAAAGCTGCTTGTAGACCCGCACACCCTCTTCACTCTGATGGAAGGAGCGGCACTCGATCCCATTCAGCCACAAAACAATCGGATCGACTGGCTTCTGCTCTGAGAGAGCGTTCAGATTATTGGAGCTTGCCACCAAATCCGTGCCTTCATCCAGGCGCAGGATATCGCTGGCGCACTGCCCCATGGAAGAATTCGGATCGAGCTCCACCACTTTCTCCAATAGCGGACGAGCTTTGGGGATGTCGAAGCGGCTCCGCATGCAGGCCGCCCGAAAGAAGGCCAAGCGCTGATCGTTGGGATAGATGATAACATCGTTTTCAAGCAGCCGCTCGGCGTCATGCTGAGACTGAGTGCTCCAAGTGGTAAACGCCGCGTGATAGGCCGCCGTTGACGCCGCGCTGGGCGGCGTTGCAGTTGCGGTTTTGGTTTGGGCGTGATTGCAGCCAGTCAGACAACAGACGGCGGCCAAGGCCAAGGCGATCAAGGGGAATTTTAGGCGATTATTCATATAGATATAATACCGCGCCGGCTGCTCCGATAAGGCGCCGGCGCGGGATCGAAGGGCTTAACCGCTGTCGCTGCTGGAACTGCCGCCCCCGCCTCCACTATCGCTGCTGGCGCTGGCGCTGGCGTCGCTGTCGCTATAGCTGCTTGTGTTGCTGTCATTGTAGCTGCTGGCGCTTCCCGCTCTGCTGTCGCTGTAACTGGCCGCGCTGCCGTCGTGGTATATGCTGGAGTGATGACTTCCCATATCATGTCCGCCGCTGTGGCTCCCATGGCTTCCATGATCGTGTCCGCTGTGGTGATTTTGAGAGCCGTGATCGCTCTGAGGCGCGATGTCAGTGGAAGCTTGCTGATTGTAATACGTCGGTTCGGCCGGATTCATGCCGCTGGGGAATGGATTGGCGTTCGTGTCGAACGAGTTTTGTTCTCCCTTATGTCCGCGCTGTCTCCCAGGGCGGCCGTTTGCGCTCTGACCATTGGGTTTTTGATTAACCGCCATCAGCACGATGGCAATGAACGCGATGATTCCGCCGATCATCATGAGACCGACAACCGTGATGAACATGGTCACAAGAATATCCATTCGCGTTTGCCTCCGTTACGAGCCTCTTCGCGATCAATGACCGTGCCCGCCTCCGCCGTGACCTCCGCCACCGCCATGTCCTCCACCTCCTCCGTGCCCGCCGAAGCCTCCTCCGGCATGTCCGCCCGAGTGCCCGCCGCTGTTCCCTCCATGATGCCCGCCGCCGTGATGTCCGTGACCTGATTGATGTCCGTGCGGCGTGGAGGGCGAATTGCTGCCCGACGATTCCGTACCAGCGGAGAATATATTCACCCCGGTAGGCGTTCCGAGGCGTCCACTCGTTTTATCGTTCTGGCTGCCTTGGAAGTTTCTGTTTTTCAGCGTGAAGACAATGATCGTCACGATTATTGCCATGAGTATCAGCGGTCCGCCGAGAACCAGCATTAAGATATCAAATACCGACATCACATCGCCCTCCTTGTTGCTTCCTTGTTTGGTGAGACACCGCTTGCGTTGAATGGTTGCATCACACATTCGCCATGATTTGGCGGACGGCGTCGGCGGGGCCGCAGAGGATGATTTCGTCGCCGGGGTCGAGCGCGCCGGTGAGATCGGAGGGAGGCTGGACCGGAGACGCGGGCGTTCGAAAGGCGAGAATGCGCACGCCGTTTGCGCGCCATGCGTCCATATCGGCCTTGGTGAAAGGGAGAGTGATGGTGTAGCGGCAGGCGATCAGCGAGAGCGAGCCGACATGCAGGGGGCGCAGGGCGCGCTCGTCGGTGGCGGCGCCGACAAAGGCGCCGACGGCGCACTGGGAGGCGCTGAGCGCTCGGTCGATCGCAAAGGCGTCGGCGAGACGCTCGGCGAGGGCGTCGTCAAAGACGCGCGCGATCACGGTGGCGTCGGGATTGACGCGGCGCACGTGCAGGCAGGCCTGGATGTTGGAGAGATCGTCGTTGGTGCAGCCGAGAAAGGCGGCGGCCTGACGCACGGAGGCTCGCTCCAGGTTCTCCGGGAGGCGGGCGTCTCCGGTCAGCACCGGGGTAATGGAGCGAACGGCGTCCGCGAACCTCGCCGTGG
This sequence comes from Capsulimonas sp., assembly GCA_025963815.1. Lineage (GTDB taxonomy): Bacteria > Armatimonadota > Armatimonadia > Armatimonadales > Capsulimonadaceae > Capsulimonas. Next base: position 5,871 of record JAOQAA010000598.1, on the reverse strand, counting down.
CGGACATCTCCAGAACCGCCACCTCCATGCCTTGCTCCGTCAGCAGACGCGCCACCCGGTAGCCAAGATTCCCAAGGCCCGCCAGAACGACGTGCCCGCTCATCCGTCCCGCCCGCCGTCCCATGGTTTCGTCCAATCGTTCGGCCGTGGCGAGCGCGGCGAGATACGAAAAGACGATCCCCAGTAAAGCGCCGCCGCTCAGCATCACGACGCAGCCAAAAAGCTTGAGCCACCCAGGACTAGCTTTCAGGCTGCTGTCGCCGTTTACCGTGGTGATGACGAAGTAAAGTGCGTCGATCGGACGCAGATGCAGGGCGTAAGAGAACACAGTGATAGAGATGACGAGCACCGCGCTGAGCAGAGCGGCGACGGCGGGCAGGAGCGTGCGACGCTGCAAACTCGGAGTACGGGGAGCGGGCCGCACGGCTCGCCGTTTTCTCCGGCGCTTTCCATCTCCCAGCCAGCCGGCATTGCGGCAAATCACATGCAGGACCTGGGAAAGCGGACCTCCCACCAGGATCTGTTCCCCTTCACCGATTGGCGCATCCATTCCGTCGCCCAGCACCGGTTGCCAGTCGTTGGCCTCCGTCGCCCGCGCCAAAACGCCGCACCCGAATCGGGTCTTGACCTGCGCGGTTGTGCGTCCGATGAACGGTGATCCCGGCCGCACGACCAGACGGCAGATCGGCGCTTCGCCGTCGCCCAGACGCAGCGTTTCCAGTACTTCGTCGCCGCAGGCTGCGGCGATAAATGCAGGTGCGGCCAGTGCGGACATGCTGTAAGCGCGCCGAATATTGAGACCCTGCTCCAATTGATCGGCAAGCCCTGGATCGAACGTCCGCAGCACCACGGGGAGCTCTGGCGCGGCGGTGTGCGCCGCCACCGCCGCCCGCAGGTTATCGAGATCATCATCGCCCAGCGCCAGCAGACAATCCGCCCGCGCCGCGCCCGCCTCCACCAAGCGCCGCACATCCTCATCGGCGTTCGTCTCCAGCACCCGCGCCCCAGGCGGCAGCATCCGTATAAACTCGTCGCCGTCACTCGGCCGCCGCAGCACCGTCACTTCCGCGTTTGAAGCCGCGAGCGTCCGCGCGACCCGCACCGCCAGCCGGCTGATTCCATGAATGATAAAACGTTTGCCTTGAAGCATGGGAGCTTATTCTGTTCCGCGCCGCCGCTTCCCTGCGTTCTCCGACAATAATTCCATGGAAATAGGTCCTTTGCCCCATTTCAGGGATTCGTTTTGTCTGTATACTGGTATCTGGGATAGGGATCGTACGGAGGATAAAAACCATGGGGTTTTCTACCGAAGTAGAACGTTTAATGATCGCGAGCGGCTGGCGTGAGGACCGATACATCGACATTTCCGAATATGAGCGCGCCGTGATCTCGTCCGGAAACGAGCTCTGCGCGCCGGTCTGCGAGTTCCTGAGACGTTACGGCGATTTGGAGATCGAAACGGTGATTGGAGATTCGGGCTTGAATACGCTGATCAGCGATGTGATCGGCAGGCGGCCGGTCTCTCATTTGAGCCCCAATCTTAACCTGACACTCTACAGTATCGGGGTGTGCTGGTGCGAAAATGTCGATCTGCATATGGACACCTCAGGGCGGGTCTACCGGCATATGCAGATGACTTCACAAAATATCGACGGGATCGATCTTTACAGGATCGCCGCTTCCGGAGAAGAAGCGCTGGAACTGCTGATCATGGAAGAAGTATTCGATCTTACTCTCCATGGTGAATGGATCACACACTGGGGGTAACAGCCATGTCTCTGTGGACGATACTCGGCGCAGTCCTTCGTTTCACGATCGGAGCCGTTCTGGGGATCGGAGTCGCATTCCTTGGAATTTGGATATTCTGCGCCCTGCAGCCGAAGCCGACAGGGCAGATCAGCGATATTGGCGTTTTTGCGGTATACATTGTGGGGATCATTATCGTCGTCGGCGTCATGGCGCTGATCGGCGGCATCGCCGGTGTCGTCCTGATGAAGCGGTTCTGGTAATATTTCCTTAAAAAGATGTTCGAACTTTTGGCGATCCTTGTTCGTTATGAAGAGTGGGCGGGGCAATGAGGCGAGACATATGGAGCAGAACGCTCACCACTCCCGTCGATAGATAGGAATCAAAGCCAATGAATGAATTTTTTCGCCGCAATGCGCTTTGGGTGATTTTAGTCGTCGGAATCGCCGGCTGGTTTGTCGCCGGATCGGTGGCGAAGACGACATCGCGAACCATTCCCGCGACGCCGGCTAATCTGGTCCAGAAGCCGCCGAAGCCGCCGGCTGGCCAGGAGATCGCGACGCTTGCCGCCGGGTGTTTCTGGTCGAACCAGGCGATGTATCAGAAGCTCAAAGGCGTCTCGAAGGTCGAACCGGGTTACGCGGGCGGAGCTACGCCCAGCCCGACGTACGACGAAGTCTGCACGGGCGGCACGGGCTACGCGGAGAGCGTCCAGATCACGTTCGATCCGAAAGTCGTCTCGTATCATGATCTGATCACGATTTTCTTTGGGGCGCATGACCCCACGACGCTCAACCGGCAGGGGCCGGATGAGGGGACGCAGTATCGGTCGGCGATCTTCTATCAGTCACCCGAACAGAAGGCGACGGCGATCCAGGTGAAGGCCGAGTACCAGAAGTCGCATCCAGGAATGGACCCGATCGTGACGCAGGTCGCGTTGTTCACCAACTTCTACAAGGCCGAGGCGTACCACTTCGATTACTACGCCAAGCACCCGTATGAGCCGTACTGCGCGAGCGTCGTCGCTCCCGAGATCGCGCACTTTGAAAAAGAGAACAAGGCGCGGCTGAAGTAATCAAAACCGAAATCGATTATGTTTGAGGAGCCGCCCCGAATCGGGGTGGCTCTTTTTTTACCTTTCTGAAAAACCTCTCTGCGAGCCGAGCCGTCGCTAACGCGGGGCGTGTCAATATCCGTAGAGAAGTTAAGAAGACCGCCTGATTGCTGACGAGACAAAAGCCAATGCCGTTTACACTCTTTCAAAACCGCCGTAAGAAACTGCTCGCCGAGCCGATGCCCGCTGAGTGGATTCCCTATCTCCAGCGCAATGTCTGGCACTACCACACGCTGAGTGAGGGCGAGCGGGCGTCGCTGCACGATATTCTGCGGGTCATCATCGACGAGAAGAACTGGGAGGGGTGTAAGGGGCTGGTGATGACGCCGGAGATCCAGGTGACGATCGCGGCGCAGGCGGCGATCCTGCTGCTGGGAACGCCGCACGATTATTTCGCCAATGTCGAGGCGATCTTAGTTTATCCGTACGACTATGTCGCGATGGAGCAGACTGTCGGGCCGGGGCGGGTGGTGAGCGAAACGCCAAGCTATCGATTAGGGGAGGCGTGGAGCCAGGGCCCGGTGATCGTATCGTGGCCGGAGGCGCTGACGGGCGGGCGGATCGGCGGCGACGGCCGCAATGTCGTGCTGCACGAGTTCGCGCACAAGCTCGATTACCGGGACGGGCGCGCGGACGGCGTGCCCAAGCTCAGCGGCCGAGAGGCGCAGGAGCGGTGGTCCGAGGTCATGAGCGCCGAGTTCCAATTTCTGGTGAACGCCGCGCACGACGGCGTCCCGACGCTGCTCAATCAGTACGGCGCCACGAACCCCGCCGAGTTCTTCGCTGTCGCCACCGAATGCTTCTTCGAACAGCCGCGGGAGATGCGCCACTTCCACCCGCAGTTGTACAAGATCTTCCAGGACTTCTACGGCCAGGACCCCGCCGTGCGTGTCGAGGCCATGCTTCGCGCGCATGGGCAATTGTAAAATGGCCCCTCCGCCCCAATTCTGGGGGACCGGAAAATGCCAATCTCCGAAATCGGGTCCCCCAGAATTGGGGCGGAGGGGCCATCTTCTCCCGGGGCGGAGGGGCCAAATCTTAAATCTGGCCCTGACCGCCATCCACAAACAATTCGACGCCGTTGACGAAGCTGCTGTCGTCGGACGCAAGGAACACGACCGCCTTGGCGATCTCATCGGGCGTGCCGACTCGTCCCAGGGGGATCGCCTTCGCCTGCTCCTCAATGAAGCCCTGAATCTGCTCCTCGTTCAGTCCCAGCAGATTGTAGGCTGGGGTAGGGACGACGCCGGGGCTGACGACGTTGACGCGGATCCCGCTTCCCTTCAAATCGGTCGTCCAGCCGCGCGCGAACGAGCGAACGGCGGCCTTGGTGGCGCTGTAGACGCTGAACGCCGGGAAGCCCTTGATGGAAACCAGGGAGGCGTTGATGACAATCGAGGCGCCTGACGACATCAGCGGCAGCGCTTTTTGCACGGTGAAGAGCACGCCCTTGACGTTGAGATCGAACGTCTTGTCGTACTGCTCCTCGGTGATAGAGCCTAGCGGAAGCAGCGAGCCGGCGCCGGCGTTGGCGAACAGGACATCCAAGTGACCCTTTTCTTTTTCGATCGTGGCGTAAACACGGTCGATATCTTCCAGCTTCGTGGAATCCGCCTGGATCGCCGTCACGTTGCTTCCGATCAGCGACACGGCTGCATCTAATTCCGGCTGACGGCGCCCCGTGATGTAGACATAGGCGCCCTCCTCCACGAACCGCTGCGCGGTGGCGAGGCCAATTCCGCTGTTGCCGCCGGTGACAAGCGCGATCTTTCCTTCAAGCTTCTTGGACATAGTGATTCTCCCTCGATTAATATATTTACCTAACGGTATAGATATACCGCCCCTTGACGCCGTCTGTCAATAGTTATATACTAATAAGTATGGAAATGCAAAAAGAATCTTCGGCGCGTGGCCGTCCTCGCGCCTTCGACGCCGATGTGGCGCTGGACCAGGCGCTGCAAGTGTTTTGGCGCAAGGGGTATGAGGGAGCGTCGCTGTCCGATCTGACGGAAGCGATGGGGATCAATCGGCCGAGCCTTTACGCCGCCTTTGGCAATAAAGAGGAGCTGTTTCGTAAGGCGCTCGATCGATACAAAGATGGCCCGGCGTCTTATGTTTGCGGCGCGCTTGCCGAACCGAACGCGCGTCTGTCGATCGAGAAGCTCTTCGCGGGCGTGATTAACCTGCTGATGGCGCCTGAAAACCCGTCGGGATGCATGCTGGTGCAGGGCGCGCTTGCCTGCGGAGACGAGTCGGAGCCGATTCGCCGCCGGCTGATCGAAGAACGCGCGGCGGGCGAAGCGCGCGTCCGTGAGCGTTTGGAGCGCGGCGTGGCCGACGCCGACCTGCCCGCCGATACCGACTGCGCCGACCTCGCCCGTTTTCTCACCACGGTGATCCAGGGCATGGATGTGCAAGCCGCCTCTGGAGCCAATCGGGAGGAACTATGGCGCGTCGCGCAGATGGCGATGCGCGCGTGGCCGACAGAAGCGGGGTCTGCGGGAGAGGTGTAAATAGAGGAGATGCACGGGAAAGCCGAGAACAACGGAGATTATGGCGATCACGCAGCTCAGTGTCTCTGGATATCGGTCGATCCGAAGCATTTACATCCAATTTCAGCGAATCAACATACTTGTGGGCGCCAATGGATGCGGCAAGAGCAATCTTTACCAGTCCATGTATCTCTTGGCCTCCGCCGCCAATGGAGAGCTGGCGCGGGCGCTGGCGGCGGAGGGTGGAATGCCGTCGGCGCTGTGGGCGGGCGGCAATTCCAAAGTCGCTCGAGTCGGGCGTCCGGCGCAAGGCTCCACGGTGATGACATTGGGATTCCGAAGCGGCGATCTCGAATATGAGTTCAGCTGTGGTCTGCCGCCGCCTCTTCCGGTGGAGGGCGCGTTCGCGCTGGATCCGCATATCAAGAGTGAAAAAGTCTGGTTTCACGACAAAAAGAAGCGCGTCGTGATGCTGGATCGCGGACCCGGGTCCGCGTGGCTGCGCGACAGCCGTGGGGA
>JAOQAA010000561.1 GCA_025963815.1 Capsulimonas sp. | reverse complement strand
TTCCGGACATAGTAAGAAAAGTCCAGAAGACGTTCAATCAAACCGGCGGGCTTCATGGCGCGGCCCTAATCGGCGCGGACGGCGCGTTGATCGCGCTGCGCGAGGATGTCGGGCGGCACAACGCCGTGGATAAGCTCATCGGCGCCCATGTCCTCAGCCATCAGTTGCCTCTTTCGAATGCAATTCTTTTTCTGAGCGGTCGCGCGAGCTTCGAGCTTCTGCAAAAGGCGTACATGGCGGGCATCCCGATTGTCGCGGCGGTCGGCGCCCCATCGAGTCTCGCCATTGAGATGGCGAAAGAAGCGGGCATCACGCTGATCGGATTTCTTCGCGGCCAGCGCTTCAATATTTACGCCGGCGCGGAGCGAGTGCGCCTCACATCGTCAAGGGAGACACAAATTGAGCGATAACCCAAATATAATAAATCATGGGGATGTGCAGCCAGAAGGGCCAAGCGCCGAGCCCACTGCCGGCCTCAGCGCGCCGAAAACCGCAGCAGGCGGCGTGCCCGCTCTGATGTCGTCGCTGCGCCACCTTCACGAAGAAACGGGAGTCGTGCGCGGCGCGCGGACCCTCCTGCGTATGAACCAGACCGATGGATTCGACTGCCCGGGCTGCGCGTGGCCCGATCCCGAAAACAAGCGCTCGCATGCCGAGTTCTGCGAAAACGGCGTGAAAGCCGTCGCGGAGGAAGCGACGACCAAACGGATCACCCGCGAGTTCTTTCAAAAGTGGAGCGTCACCGACCTCTCGGAACAGACCGATCACTGGCTGGGCAAGCAAGGCCGCCTCACCCACCCTATGGTCCTGCGTCCCGGCGCCACGCACTACGAGCCGATCTCCTGGGATGACGCCTTCCAAATCATCGCCTCGGAACTGAACACGCTGGCGTCCCCAGATGAGGCGCTCTTTTATACCTCCGGCCGCACCAGCAATGAAGCCGCATTTCTTTATCAGCTGTTCGTACGGCAGTTCGGCACGAACAACCTTCCCGACTGCTCCAACATGTGCCATGAGTCTAGCGGCGCGGCCCTGAACGAAACGCTCGGCGTCGGTAAAGGCACGGTCACACTGGAAGATCTGGAGATGGCCGACACCATCTTTGTGATCGGGCAGAATCCGGGCACCAACCACCCGCGCATGCTCTCCTCCCTCCAGCACGCGGTTCGGAACGGCTGTACGGTTGTCAGCGTCAACCCATTGCCCGAAGCCGGCCTGATCCGCTTCCAGCACCCACAAGAACCGGTTGGGATGCTGGCGGGCGGAACGCCGCTCTCCAAGCTCTTCCTGCAAGTGCAGATCAACGGCGACGTCGCGCTGCTCAAAGGCATCCTCAAAGAGATGCTGGAAGCCGAAGAAAGATCTCCCGGGTCGGTTTTCGACCTTGAGTTTATCGCGGCGCATACCAGCGGCTATGACGAGTTCGCAGCCGATATCCGCCTGGAATCTTGGGAAACAATCGTCGAGCAAAGCGGCGTGGGGCGCGATCAGATCCGTGAGGCGGCCGAAATTGCGATGCGCGCCGAGCGGATGATCTGCTGCTGGGCAATGGGACTGACGCAGCACAAAAACGCGGTCGCCAACATCCAGGAAATCGTCAACCTGCTGCTGCTGCGCGGCCAAATCGGCAAACCCGGCGCCGGCGCCTGCCCCGTGCGCGGTCACAGCAATGTCCAAGGTGATCGGACGATGGGCATTTGGGAAAAGATGCCCGACCGATTTCTGGACGCCCTGGGACGCGAGTTCGATTTCGAGCCGCCACGCCGCCATGGCCTGGACGCAGTCGAATCGATCAAAGCGATGCACGCCGGCAAGGCGCGTGTCTTCATCGGCATGGGCGGAAATTTTCTCTCCGCAACACCGGACACTATCTATACAGCGACGGCGCTAAGCCAATGCGATTTGACCGTCCAAATCTCCACCAAGCTCAATCGCAGTCACCTTGTCACGGGACGAACGGCGCTGATCCTTCCCTGTCTTGGCCGCACCGAGGCCGACATCCAGGCGTCCGGGCCGCAGTTTGTCACCGTAGAAGACTCCATGAGCGTCGTTCATCGTTCACGCGGCGCGCTCGCGCCGGCGTCCGAGCATCTGCGCAGCGAGCCGGCCATCGTCGCCGGCATGGCGAGCGCCACGCTTGGCGCTCGATCCAAAGTTCAATGGGACCAATTGGCGTCAAACTACGATCTCATCCGCGATCACGTCTCTCATGTCATTCCCGGCTTCCACGACTATAACGAACGCGTCCGCGAAACCAACGGCTTTCGGCTGCCGAACAGCGCACGCGAGCGCAGCTTTGTGACCGCAACACAAAAGGCGCGCTTCACGGTCCACCCGATCCCCGAAACAAAGCTGGCGCCAGACGAGCTTCTCATGATGACCATTCGGAGCCATGACCAGTATAACACCACAATCTACGGCTTGGACGACCGATACCGGGGCATCCACAACGGCCGCCGCGTTGTGCTTCTGAACGCCCACGATATCGAAGAATTAGGATTCCAGCCTCAGGAATGGGTCGACCTCATCGGCCACTTCCAAGGAGAAGAACGCGTCGCCGAACGATTTCTGATCGTCCCCTATGATATCCCCCGTCGCTGCGCCGCAACATACTTCCCCGAAGCCAACGTCCTGGTCCCTATCAACAGCGTCGCCGACAAGAGCAACACCCCGACGTCCAAGTCCGTCCTCATCACACTCCGGCGTTCGGCGGAGCGAGAAGGATGAACGTGGATCTTAGACATAGAATTTTGACCAGCCAGTTTAGGCATCACATTTGGACTAGCAAATCATCGCTCCCAAAAGCGATGATTTGCTAGTCCAAACGC
>JAOQAA010000558.1 GCA_025963815.1 Capsulimonas sp. | reverse complement strand
GTGTCAGGTCGCGGACGTATCCGGCGGTGTAGGCGCCCAGATTGAATTTGCGTTCATGAAGCGATTCCTCGGGAATGACGAGTTCGTGGCCGGACTTCTGGATGTTTTCAATTCGACTAAAGACTGTATCGGCGCCGCGCTGGTAATCCGCTTCGAACAGATACGAGTTCGTTTTGCCCTCGCCTTCCAGATCGTTGCGTCCCCAGACAAGCGCCGTGGTAAAGTTCGAGTCCTCTCCCAAAGGCTTGTTGTAAAGCCAGGACGCCGTGGTGCGGTGCTGGTTCGACCCATCGCCCTCGGCGTTCTTCACGAACCCGTAGGACACCTGGTAGGCGTTGTTCTTGTCGGAGTTGTACGAGAACCGGCCGCTGTACGAATCCCAGCGCGGCGTGTCGAAATCGTAGCGGTTTTCGTCGGGCTCGCGTCCGGTGAAGACGCTTCCTTCGAATTTCATTTTACCGCCCAGATTGAGTCCTGCGGTGGCGACTCCGAAGGTGACATGCGTTGCGTCCTGCCAGTGGTGTCCGATCGGCGCATCGGCGTAATCATACGCGAGCAAACGGTGCATGAATGTCGGAGGCCCGAGGGCCGGTTCGCCGGGATAGGCGAGATAGAGATACGCCGAATTGCCGCTGCCGATCATCCGCGAGTAGGTTGCGGATAGCTCGCTGAACAAGTCATGCGGGTGCTGGCGGTCGTGCAGCGGCTGGCCGCCCCAGGTCTCTCCGGTCTGGAAGTTCAGCGGATAGCCGATGCCGCCTTCGGTCAATGGGTCGAGACTGAGCATGGCGTGCAGACCGATCTGCGATTTGGAATCGAGGGGATGCGAGTACATACCCATCAGCCAGTTTGGCGCGTCGAACTTTTCGTCGCCGCGCTTCGAATGCGTGCGGACAAAGCGCGGCATGATCGCGCCGTGCAGCATGATCATGTCGCCGTTCGGCTTCATCCACATCTTGCCGTACATCGGCGTAGAGTCCGGGAGCCACGATGTTCCTGAGCCTTCGCGGTTCATGGGATCGTTGATGTCCACGGCCGACGACATGGACATGGCGCCCATGTCCATCCCCGGCATGGCGTTGTCCGATATTGGCGCAGCGTGCGCGCTGGCGGCCGCAAGAATTGCGGCGAGCGTTGTGAGTGTATAAATGTGTTTCATGGTTTTGCTTAGTGTCGGCCCCCCTGCCCCCAATCCTGGGGGAGGAGATAGGCGAAGGCATTTCCCGACACTTATGGCGTCGAAAAATCAGTCGATTGATAAGAGAAGATAAAATCGCCCTCGCCTGATTCCTCCCCCAGGATTGGGGGGCAGGGGGGCCGACACTAAGCTGGCGGCGCGCGCAGGGAAGGGGTGAGAAGAATGGGTGATGGGACGAATGGACCGGCGCGCGGCGGGCCGCGGCGCTGCTGGATTTCGGTGAGAATCGAGATGGGCAGGTTTGAAGAGGCGTCGGGCGCGAGGAGATCTAGCGACGGCGGCGCGATCTGGGGCGCGTCGGCGCTTTGCCGAGCGGCGGGCAGCGTGGGGGTGGCGTGGGCGCATGCGCTGCAGGGCTGGGCCATCAGCGCGGTGTGGGACGCGCGCGAGACGCCGGCGTGCTTGCGGCAGCAGGGCATGGGCGAGGACATTTGGGCGTGCGCGGACATCGGACAGGCGCTGCTGGGCGCCGGCGCGTCGGCCATGGCGGCGCACGGGGCGCCGTGCGCCATCATCGCGCATTGCGAGGCTGAGACCGGCGTGAGGCCGGAGCCGCAGAAGAGCGTGGCGGCGAGCAGCAGCGCGAACAAATTTGTCAGACGTCGATAGAACCGCATTGTATTCTGTTATACCATCTTTGCGCGCAAACTGGGACACGGCGGATCGGAGAAAAATCCCGGCGTCTCAGGTAAAATAAGTGCAATGCAAATGTTCGATGTCGGCGTCATCGGAGCGGGATCGGCGGGGCCGAAGGCGGCGAGGACAGCCGCGCGCCTGGGCGCCTCGGTCGTGATCTTCGAAGAATCGCGGATCGGCGGCGAATGCCTCTACACCGGATGCGTCCCCTCCAAGGCTTTGCTTCACAGCGCGACCCTCTGGAACCGCATCACGCGCGCTTCCGAGTTTGGACTTCCCGAGCACCAAGGCGCGGCTCCGGACTTCGGCGCGGTCATGGCGCACGCGCACCAGACTATCGCGCAGGTCGGCGCGGGCGACGCGACGGAAAGCTTTCGGCGGGCAGGGATCGTCACCGTCTGCGAGCGCGCGGCGTTTGTCGATCCGCACACCGTCATCGCTGGAAAGACCGGCGAGCGGTATCAGGCGAAGCAGTGGATCTTATGTACGGGATCGCGTCCGGCGATCCCCGACATCCCAGGGTTGGCGGAGGCGGGCTGCGACACCAATCGAACGGTGTTTGGCTGGACATCACTGCCGCGCCGCATTGTCGTGATCGGCGGCGGCCCTATTGGCTGCGAGCTGGGCCAGGTCTTCGCGCGCTTCGGCGCCGACGTGACCATCCTGCTCTCGGGCTCGCGCATTCTGGAGCGTGACGACGCCGATGCCGCCCGCGTGGTGACGGAAGCCTTTGCTCAAGATCACATCGATCTTCGATCAAATGTTGTCGTGGAGCGTGTTGAGCGGCGCGGCGACGAAAAGATTTTATACCTGCGCGGTGGCGGCGAGGTCGTCTGTGACGCGATCCTAGCAGCTGCCGGCCGCCGTTCCAACACCGAGGGACTGAACCTGGAGGCCGCCGGCGTGCGCCTCGCGGAGCACGGCCGCTTGAAGACGGACGCGACGCTGCGCACGAATGTCCCGCACGTCTGGGCGGCGGGAGATGTCGCCACGGATTACAAGTTTACGCACGCCGTTTCGTACGAAGGCGCAGTCGCCGCCACCAACGTCGTGAACGCGCTGCGCGGCGAGCCGGCAATCGACGCCGATTACCACGTCGTCCCGCGCGTCACCTACACGGACCCGGAACTCGCGAGCGTTGGCCTCACGCCCGCGATGGCCCGCCAGACACACAGCGCCGACACGATTGATGTTTCGCGCTTTGACTTCGCCTCGCTGGACCGCGCGATCATCGACGGCGAGACGGAAGGTTTTACGCAGATCGTGTCGCGGCGTTCGGATGGAATGATTATCGGGGCGCAGATCGTCGGCGCGCAGGCGGGAAGTTTGATCAGCGAAATCTGTTTGGCAATGCGCGCGGGTCTCCGCGCCGCCGACATTGCGCTCACCATGCATGCCTATCCGACGCTTCCCGAAGCTGTGGAGGCCGCCGCCGATCGCACATCGCACGCGTCGCTTTCGCCGAACATTTCGCGCGCGATGACGGATTGATTTCAAAAAGATCACAGGAAATAGACCACAAGGGGACATCCGCAATTATTATGGCAAGCCGAGTAACCATCTATGGACAGTCGTCCGACGCCGATATCAAGCGCCTTCGGCGCGAAATGAACGCCATGTACGTCGAGTACGATTACGTCGATCCCACCAAGAGTAAGCAAGCTCAGTCCCGGTTCGCCGAGTGGGGCGAAACCATCACCGGGAAACCCGTCGTCGAAGTCCTGCGCGAAGACGACGCCGGCAGCGTCTTCCTCAAGAACCCCGACGAACCCACCCTGCGCCAGTGTTTGATGGGCGAAGGGATCTTGTCCGTGACTTCTTACTGGCTGTAGGTTTCAAATTAATAACTGATGTTACGCATTGGATCGCCGGCGGTTAATGTGTTTTGCCAAATTAATTGCGTAAAACGCCCAGATAGCCGGCGAATTTATTCGCCGGCCTCTGGCTTATTCCCCATCTACTCCAGCAGCCCAATCTTCGCCGACTCTTCCTCCCGCAGCTTTCGCGGCGATCGCCCCAAATAGTGCCGAACAAATTTGTTGAAGATCTGCGTGTCCGTAATTCCGATGCTTGCGGCAACGGCTTTGATCGGCAGCGGGGAGTAGGTGAGCAAATGCTTGGCCTGCGCGACGCGGCGGTGCTGGATGTATTCGAGCGGCGTGCAGCCCTGCGCGGCTCGGAATAGGCGCGTGAAGTGGTTGTGGGAGATCCCCTGATCTTCGGCGAGGCGCTGGATGTTCAGCGGCTCGTGCAGGTGGGAATCGATGTAAGTCAGGGCGCGCTGAATGACGGCGGGCGTTTCTGTCGGCGGCGCTTCGGAGGTGGAGACGTCGGCCATCTGCCACAGAATATCCCATAGCCGCACGCCGGAGCGAATACGGTTGATGGGCCAGAAGCGCACGGCTTCGCGGAAGCTATCCACCATCGGCTGGAAGTTCTCTCGCAAATCCAGCATTGCCGGAACCCGGTAGATCGGGCCGGCCGACGCCATGGAGAAGTGCGCGTAGTAGTGGGGAGAGCGGCCGAAGAAGTGGTAGAACATCGCCGAGCCCGGCGGCGTGACGCCGACATAGCCAGGCCGGATCGGAAGCAATTGCCCGTCGACCTCCACTTCCGCCTCGTAGGCGTAAAGGTGGATGCACCAGAGATCGGGAAGCACGAAGTTCTCTTCCTTGACCCGTCCGTGTGTGCTTTCTCCGATCTGTACGATGACCGGTGAGGACTCGAGAGACATATTCCAGCGCAGTTCTTGCCATTCCATGGTGAGAATTATCCACAAAAAACGGTTAATTACACCAATTGTCTGTTTTCTAGCAATGCCTTATAATAGAACTCAAGCAAATACCGCCAGCGCCTCAGGAGTATCCATCATGTTTTCTTATTCTTCCGCGAAGCCGGCTCGGCAAGGTTTTACTTTAATTGAGCTTCTCGTTGTGATAGCAATTATTGCGATTCTTGCCGCGATTCTATTTCCTGTCTTCGCCAAAGCCCGCGAAAAGGCGCGTCAAATCTCCTGCGCCTCCAACCTCAAGCAGCTTGGACTGGGACTGATTCAGTATAACCAGGATTATGATGAGACGATGCCGTGCAGCAACGACGCCTGGGGGCAAGGCTGGGCGGGCAAGATCTATCCGTATGTCAAAAGCAAGGGTGTTTATGGCTGCCCGGACGATCCGACCTCACCGGTTTCCGGCACGGCGAAGGTGTCCTACGGCTTTAACTCGAACTTGCTGCCCGCCAACTCCATCTTCTCCTACCAGAGCGGATCGACTTCCAACGCCCTTGCCGCGCAGAACAGCCCCGCCGTGACGGTCGCATTGTTCGAGACACAGAACCAATCGTCCAACTACAACGGCAACGGCGGGGTCTTAGGCGTTGACGTGACCAATCCTGACGAGAACGCCAGTGCTTCGGGAACCGGCAGCGTCAGCGGCGGATACTCGGGACACAACGACCAGCCCGCCAGCAATTACTATAAGGCGGTCTACGCCACCGGCGATATCGGCGGCTATCCGCTCAATAGCAGCGTCAGCAGCGCTTCGCGCACGGGGCGGCATACCGACGGCGCGAACTACGGGGCGCTGGACGGCCATGTGAAGTGGCTGAAGCCCTCGGCGGTTTCGGGCGGATTGGCGGCGGCGAATGAGAACGCAGTCGAGATCCACAACGTCGCCGATGATCAAGGCCACGCGGCGGGAACGTCGAGCCTGACCCAGCAAAGCGGCGCCAAAGTCTCCATGACATTCAGCCAGCTCTAATTCCGGAGATATCCCGACGATCTGGGAGGGGCGGAGCCCGTATGTCCGCTCCTTCTGGTAAGTATGGTGATATTTATCCACAAAAACGGTGAGTTTCGGCAATTGCGGCTTTACGCGTTCGGCCTTATAATAAGGAGGTCAAGAGCGCGCTCCGCGACATTGGCGTCGAAGAGGGAAACTTATTCTCTGCATCCCTAACGTTTCGATGGCGCATCGTAAAACGCATTCGCGCCAGATCTTTCATTTATCTACTCAAACGGAGCTTAAGCCAATGACTTCCTCGAATATCGCCAGAACTGCTCGCAAGGGTTTCACTCTTATTGAATTGCTCGTAGTGATCGCTATTATCGCGATTCTTGCCGCTATTCTTTTTCCTGTATTTGCGAAGGCGCGTGAAAAGGCGCGACAGATCAGCTGCGCCTCGAACGTCCGGCAGCTGGGCCTTGGGCTTCTTCAATATGTCCAGGATTCGGACGAGACTTATCCGGTGGGTGTTGGCAACGACGGCGCCGGACTGGGATGGGCGGGACAAATTTATCCCTTCGTCAAGAGCAAGGGCGTTTATACCTGTCCGGACGATAGTTCTTACCAGGCCAGCGGGCAGGACAGCCTGGTGTCGTACGCCATCAATATGGCTGTCACCCGGTCGGGCAACGGCGGGGTCGCCGGATCACTGCCCGCGCTGAACTCGCCGGCGAAAACCGTACTTCTCTGTGAAGTCACGGGCATTCCGGCGCGGCCTGGGAATGGAAGCGGCGGCACGGATGTTTCGGGGGCGTTCGGAAACTATTCGGCAGGCACCGAAGGCTACTCCGTTTACGCGTTCCCAGGTTATGGTTCGGGCGGTAAGTTCGACACGGGATATATGGGTGGGCATTCCGATCCCGCGCAATATGGGTATTCCAGCTTTGGGAACCGTCCGGGCCGACACACCGACGGCTCGAATTTTCTCCTGTCTGACGGGCACGTGAAGTGGTATAAGGGCGCCGCCGTCTCCAACGGCAACTCGCCCGCAAACGCCACCGACGCGCAGAATGGAACGAATGCGGAGGGAACGGATTATAGCGGGACAGGCGCACACGCGGTTACCTTTAGCTCAAAATAATCGCAAAAGATACGGTAAAATTGAATGAAACCGGTTGTTCTTTGGGGAGATTTGATCCTGAGGAACAGCCGACGCAATTTGCAGGGAATTATTGACGTTGAAGCACTTTTTGAAATCGGCGATTTTGGGGCTGACGCTGGCCGGGACCCGGCTGGGCGGATGCGCGCAGGCGCAGGGGCCTGCGCCGACCGAACCGCATATGCAGTGGTGGCGCGACGCGCGCTTCGGCATGTTTATCCACTGGGGACCGATCAGCGTCATGGGCCAGGAGATCAGCTGGAGCCGTTCGCCCGGACCTGGCGGAGCGAACCCTGGCGGCATTCCGGCGGCGACTTACGATAATCTTTATAAGCAGTTCAATCCCAACAAGTTCGACGCCAAGGCGATTGTCGCGCTCGCCAAAGCTGCGGGAATGAAGTACATCGTTCTCACGACCAAGCACCACGACGGCTTTTGCGAATGGGACAGCAAGCTGACGGATTACAAGATCACGAATCCGATGTCGCCTTACCAAAAGGACATTGTGAAGCATCTCGCCGACGCCACCCACGCCGCCGGACTGCACTGGTGTGTGTACTACTCACAGCCGGACTATCACCAGCCTGATTTCCATGTGAACCAGGCGGCGTACGACAAATATTTCCACGCTCAGGTCCATGAGCTGCTTACGAACTACGGCAAGGTCGATCTGATCTGGTTTGACGGCCTGGGCGGCACGGCGCAGGATTGGGACGCCGACCATCTTTTCAAAGAGATGCGCGCCGTCAACCCCAACATCATCATCAACGATCGCTGCGGCCTGCCTGGCGACTACTACTCTCCCGAACAGCGAATCGGCGTCTACGATGACCAGCATCCCTGGGAAACCTGTATGACCATCGGCGGTCAATGGTCATACAAGCCCGACGACACCTATAAAAGCTCGCTTCGGTGCATCCAAACACTGGCGCGGTGTGTCGGCGGCGATGGCAATTTGCTGCTGAATATCGGACCGCAGCCCGACGGCGCCGTCGATCCGACACAGGCCGATCGCCTGCGCGCCATCGCTGCCTGGATGAAGACGCGCAGCGCCTCTGTCACCGGCACGCGGGGTGGACCCTATAAGCCAACGGCGTCCTATGTCTCTACCCGTAAGGGCAATATGGTTTATGTCCATCTGCTCGACTGGGTCGGCGATACAGCCACGCTGCCGGCAATGCCGAAGCATATCGTCAAAAGCACGCTGCTCGGCGGCGGCCACGCCAAGGTGACGCAGACGGCGGATGGGGTGACAATCTCGGTTCCGCCCGGCGAACGTGACGCCGCCGATACCGTGGTGGCGCTTCAGCTTGATGGTTCGGCGATGGATATGCCGCTGATACTGCCTGCGCCGAAAGCGCCCATCGCTACCCTGTCGGCGACGAATACCTTTCAGAACGATAAGAACTATTCCGCGGCGATGGCTTACGATGAGGACGGCGACGACCGGTGGGCGACGGACGACGGGACCAAGGACGTCTCGCTTCAGGCCGATTTCGCGAAGCCGGCCATGATTACAGGCGTCGCGATCAAAGAAGCGCTGGAAAACCGTGTCCAGAAGTTCGAAATCCAATATCAAGCGCCGGGCAGCTCCGAATGGCTGACCGTGGCGACGGGAACGCAGATCGGTCCCGATTACACGACGACGTTTGCTCCGGTGGACGCCAAGGCGTTCCGGCTCCATATTCTTGACGCAACGAATGGCCCGACCATTTCCGAGATTTCTTTCACGACCGCGAAATAGAAACAGACAGTTGAGGTGAAAACGCATGAGCACATTGGCAATGAAAACAAAGCTCTCGCCGGAACAGATCGCCCAGTTCCATCGCGAGGGGTACTTGATGGTGGAGGATGTCTTCACGGACGCCGATCTGCAGCCCGTGATCGACGAAGTCAGCGAAGAGATTGACGTCCGCGCCCGTGAGATGGTCGCCGCCGGCGAGCTGTCTCGAACCTACGAAGAGGAAGACTTCGAGCATCGGCTGGCGAAGATCAGTGCGGAGACCGACAAGGTCGCCCTGTCGATCTGGAACGGCCAGCTGTCCGGCCCCGCCTTCTTCGGCC
>JAOQAA010000554.1 GCA_025963815.1 Capsulimonas sp. | reverse complement strand
ATAATGAGGACTTTTATGTGTCGTTCAGCCATTTTTCTTTACCTCAATCGAAATGCCGTCTCTCTCATGATCTTTATTTCGGTTACGATTCCCTTTATAGGGACGGGGCGGTCTTATGCGGCTTCTCGCGAGACCGTTATCGATCGGACTCGCTATCGTTTGACTGTTTTGTGTACAGATAGCGTTCCCTTAGCCGAGAAAATGAATGATCGTGGCCAGATGATCGGAGAGGGTGGAAACTGGCGACGGCGTCCGTTTGCCGCGCTTCCCGGTCTGGATCAAGGGCTGGATTTCGCCTCTTTCCCGAGGCCTCAGGGCTGCTCAAGCGTGATTTTAGGAGGAGTGAACAATCGCGGAGAAGTCACGGGCGCGTTTGTCTTTGAAGTAAGCGGCGCCTGGCTGAGCATCACGTATGACACATTTATTTGGAGGAAAGGGAAAATAACGTCAGTAGCTGCGGGTTTCATTCCTCATGCGATCAATGATCGCGGGGAAGTTGTCGGAGAGTCCCAGGATAATACGCCGTCGAATGAAAATCCAACGCACGCTATTCTGTGGAAGCAGGGGAAAACCATCGACTTGGGGCAGGGGGGCGCTTTCGATATCAATGAATCGGGAGTTGTGGTGGGCAATAGTGGCCGAGGAAATGATGGGACGAATGTCCCCCATGCGCTTCTTTGGCGCAATCGACGCGTGACTGACCTTGGCGCTCTTGCAGGAGGCCAGAGCAGCGCCCTGGCAATCAATAATCAAAATCTCGTTGTGGGATATTCGATGATCAACGCATCCGTGGCTCACGCTGTCCTATGGCGCAACGGTCGGATCTTAGATATCGGTGCTGGAACAGCCGACAGCTGTGCATTATCGGTCAACGACCACGGACTGATCGTTGGCGAGTCGGGCCCTTATCGAAGAAAGCACGCCGTACTATGGCGAGATGGCGTCATGCTGGACCTCAACCAAATGTTGGTGGGGGCGTCGGGCTGGATCCTCACGGAAGCTCAGCAAATCAATGCGCGCGGCCAAATCATCGCGCAGGCGACAAAGAATCACAATGGATACGCCGTGTTGCTGACGCTAATTAACCCGGCGGGTAAAGTTCGATCCGGCTGATTTGCGCGGCGTTGGGAAAGGCCGGGTTCGCGGAGGCGCGGATGACGAGGCGGAAGGTGTCCGTGGTGATTGGTTTGAAAGTCGCGCGGTAGTGGAGCGGGTCGGCGTAGTTGCTTTCTTGGAAGATTGTTTTGTCTTTGCCGTTGACGCGTACGATCCCGTCGAAATCGACGGGATGCCCTTCGGGGTCGGCGAAACGGATCACCACGCGGCCGATTTTTGTGGCCTGCGGCAGAGTGACCTCGATCCAGTGCGGGTGCGGCGTGTCCAGCGACGAGTGCCACCGATGAGCCTCCTGGCCCGCCGAGACAAAGTGATCGTCGATGATTCTTGCCGTGCCGCCCGGTTCGTTGGCGTACTCGCTGTCGGACGCCGCTTTGGCGCCCAGGCTGGCGAGGGCGAGATTGCCGGCTTCGGCCGGCTCCGTCGTCGTTGAATCTGATGTCCCGATGACGGGATAGCAGGTGAACTCTTCTTCCTGAACCTGCCAGTAAGGCCTATAGTGATGATTCGTGTGACCCGCCACGGCGAAGTGCAGCGGCTGGTCCGGGATGGGGGAGAGGCTCGCCGCCAGATCATCGGAATTTAGATTGAGACGCTCGCCCTTGCCGCCGCCGGTCTTGCCGACCAGCGCCATCAGGATCGGACCGTACTCCAATGCGAAACGCTCCTGGCCGAAGCCGGGGTCCATGCCTGCATAGCGAGTCTGTTGAAATTCCATAGGAAGCGTGAACTCAATGACGTCCCCGGATTTCCAGGCGCGGTCCAGGGCGACATACGTTCCCGGCTTGCCGGTGGCCGCGCGCTTGCCGTTGACGTGGATCGGCATGGGTTTGCTCGCCCATGTGGGAATGCGCACGCGGATGGAAGACTTGACGGAGTTCGACGTGTCCAAAGTGAGCTTGACTTCGGGCTTGAACGGGAATTCAGTCTCCATGGCCAGCTTCAGATTTTGGCTGCCTTGCGCCCACTCAATCGAGGATGCGTGGAATAGGTTGACGTAGAGGCCATCTTTTGCCGTGGAATAGATGTACTCGGGGAGCGAGCCAAGCAGCCGCGTCCCCTGGCCTTCACAGCAGGTGTTGTGGGACGTCACGGTGTCTTTGTGTCCCGTCAGGTGGCTCAGGTAACGGATGCCTTTGCTCCCGGCTTGATTCGCCAGACCGTTATTGTAGATCGACTTCTCGATCTCCGCGACGTATTTTTCCTCGCTGGGCGCCAGCAAGTGGAACCGCTGATTGTAGCGCGCCCAGAAGACGCTGCCGCACAGTTCACCAGTCTGCTTGTGCAGGTAATAGGAGTGCGGAGGGTATGAGGAAAACTCACAGATCGCGATCGAGCCGCCCACATGCAGCCAATTGTCTCGGTAGAGATCCCATCCGCCCTTGGCGGCGTCCCAGTATTTCGTTGCTCCCGTCGCCCGGTACTGGTCTAGATACGGCTCCAAGGAGGTGATCAGATAATTGTGCGGATGGTCGTAGGGATATTGCCAGATCGCCTTTGGGTCGCGCTGGGCAAGCTGCTCCATCCAGTAGTTTTCCTGGAAGAAGCGCTGAACAACCTGAAGATCCTCTGGCTTGCCGATCGGCGTGAAGTAGGTGCGCGTGTTCGCGATCATCCCCTGGACGCCCTGGCCGGCGCGCCGCAGCAGTTCGGGCAGATATGGGCATGTGTCGAACCAGTCGTAAAAACGGCGAAGCGCCGGAAATGCTTTGGGATGTCCCGCCAGGCCGGCTTCGATCAAACCGTGCGTCACCCAGGAACGGGTGTAAGCGCCGCGTTCACTATAAAAGATCGACTCTTCGGGGTAGGCCATGAGATAGCCGTCGGCCCGCTGGCATTCCACGATCCCGTCGACAATCGCGTTCATCCGAGCGCGAAGCTCTGGATGCTCCATCCAGCGCAGAGTGTTGCCTGCCCCCATCAGAAAGCGCCCGGCGTTGGAGCCGGGGAGGTCTGTGTCCCAGAACTCGATGGGAGGCTTCAGTCCCGCCGGGATCGGCATGCCGGCGCGTTCTCGAAACGGGCGCACCAGCTCGTCTACGGAATTGGATGCGAGCAGATAGTCGATGTTGTCCTGCATCGCCGTCTTCAAAACGCCGTCGCCCAGTCTGACCCCGCCAATCGGCGCCTGGGCCTTATAGGAAACAGGCCGCCACTGACGCGCCGGGATAATATTGCCAGGATTGTCCGTGCTGACGTCCTCCCCCTGTCCTCGCGGGACACGAGTCAGGGGTGTCCTGCCGAGATCGCCATGGACCGAGTCAGAGACCGGGCATCCTTCGGCGACGTCCTTGCCGCCGGACCAGACCTCCAGCTTGGAAAGCTGAAATTTCCGATCGCGCAGCCGCGTGACGGTGATTCGCACATAACGAGCCTTGGCCTTGTCGGCGGGAAAGTGACTGACGGCGTCGCCTGGCTCCGGGAAATCCGCTCCGGTACAGTCGGCGAGGATGATTGGGGATGCAATGTTTGGGTCGGCGGAGGCTTCCACACGGAAGCGCACAGGGTAATTCTGGCTGCCGAGGCCGAAATCGATCATCGGGAAGAGTTTGATATGGTCGAGCAGGGTGGGGGCGCCAAGGTCCACCTGGACCCACTGAACCGTATCGTCCGACACCGCTTGAGGCGATTGGTGGCCAAGCGGCGCGAGACGGGCGATCCGCTCGATCCCCATCGGTCCGCGCCATCCGTTTTCTGCCGGAAGCGGCGGCATCGGTCCCGAGGCGGGCGTCTTGAGCGGAAGCGCTTGAGCAGGGTCCGCACCGGCCGCCTTTGCCGGGATCGTCCCGCTCGGAAGGAACGGCGTCGTCCCAACAACGAGCCCGGCGCCGACCACTTGATTCAAGAATTTTCGCCGCGAAATGCGCGTCGGTTTTGGTTCAGAACCCATTGCCTTACTCCCTCATTCCTCGAAATTACCAAATCCATTATACCGTACGAGAAAGGTGTGTCCTGATTCTGGATGGCGTGGTGGTTATTTGGTTTTCTTTCGGATTGCCTTTTCCTGCCGTGCTTTTGGTATAATGGAGCCAAACGTTTTACAGGCCTTATTTCCTCACCGTATGGAACTCACATTGTGAGTATGGACATTGACACATGCTTCCTCGCTTTATGCCGCTGGCTTTCCTCCCACTCGTTCTGCTGACCGGCGCTCACGCCAAGCCGCCGACGCTCGATCCGACCTACGGCTTGCCGGTTCCTCATTTGAAGGCGCCGCCAAAGAGCGTGGGGGCGGCGCAGTGGATCTGGGCGGCGGCAACGCAGGGAGATCAAACTGTGAATGCCCGCGGGAAGGTGACGCTGCCCGCCGCGCCGCGTTCGGCGAATTCGGCGAAGTTATATGTAACAGGAGACGACAGCGTCAAAGTGTTTGTGAACGGACGTCAGGTTGTGGCCACGGATTCCACCGAGCTGGGGTGGAAACAGGTGCGCGCGATTTCCGTGGGTTCACTGCTTCATCCCGGCCGAAATCTTATTGCGGCGCAGGGCGTCAACACCGGCGGAGGCGGAGCGGGTATCCTCGTTCGATTGGATGTCGATGGGAAAACGGTGCTCGGGAGCGGCAAAGATTGGCGTTTGCTGGAATCGGCAAACCCTCCGACGAACTGGACTAAGGCTGCGTTCGACGACGCCCATTGGCGATCTGCTTCAGTGGTCGCGGCTGTCGGAAAAGGACCCTGGGGAACCGCGCTGACGGACTGGCCGGATGCGGGAACGTCGTCGTGGTACCTGGCGCACCTTCCCTTCCGTCCAAAACAGTTCGCCGCCATTTCGGGGCAGTTCAAGGGCGGTCCCGATTTGACCAAGGGTGGACCGATAACGCTTTTGGCGTCGTCCACGGACAACGCGCCGGCGTCTCTCAGAATTGACTTCGGTCAGGAGATCGCCGGGCGTCTCGTTCTCCAGGGAACTGCGGGAGCGTCCGTACGCGTAACGACGGGGGAGTCGATCGCCGAACTCATGCACGGCGAGCCTGCTCTGGATAACAGCGGTCCTTATACGCTGACGCTGGCCGGCGCCGATTCCGTGACGACGCCTTACAGCGCATTTCGGTATGCGCTGCTGACATTTCCGTCTCGTGAGGCCGTCACGCTTACGAAGATCGAGTGCGACCACAAGTATTACCCCGTCGCCTACAAAGGCTCCTTTTTCTGCTCGGACCCGCTGCTGACCAAGATCTGGTACACGGGCGCCTACACGGCGCACCTGTGTATGCAGGAGGAGATCTGGGATGCGCCCAAGCGCGACCGGGGCCTCTGGGGCGGCGACCTGCATGCGACCGGCGCGACGATCAACAACGTCTTCGCCGACAAGTTCCTGATGGAGCGCTCTATCCGAATGCTTCGCGAAGAGGCCCAAAAAGGAAAGCCCGTCTCACAGCTTCCCGTGCAGGATATCAACACGCTTCCCGGCTATACGGCGTCCTGGTTTGCGGAGCTGGCGGATTTCCACCGTCATATCGGAGACAAAGCGTTTTTGAAGAGCCAGCACGCCGGCATCCTGACCCTGCTGGAGTTTCAGAAGACCCAGTTCAACTCTGACCATCTGTTCTTCAATCCCAAAAACGCCTGGGACTTCACGGACTGGGCGCCGGACTTTATCCAGCACACGCCGCATACATTGATGGCGACGCATCTGTTCGATGTCCAAGGCGTCCATGAAGCTGTTTTCCTGCTGCGAGAGCTGGGAGATAACGCAAACGCCGACAAGTACGACGCCTGGGCCAAGACGCTGACCGACGCGGCGCGCCGCCATTTCGTCGACTCCGCGACTGCTACCTATGGGAACCGATTGCAGACAAACGCCATGGCTGTGTATTCCGGCGTCGCGACGCCAGAGCAAAAAGCAGCGATCTATGCGAAAATTCTGAAAGCCGACAGTCCCGTTTGGAAGCCGCCGGTTCACATCACGAGCATCAACGACTTCGCCATGACGCCTTACTACGGCTATTACGTCCTCCAGGACTTTGGCGCGCTCGGCAAACCGCAGGATGGGCTGGATTTAATTCGCCGTTACTGGGGCGCCATGATGGCGCGCGGGGCGACCACGACATGGGAAATGTTCGATCCCTCCCTTCCCGCCGACGATGCACGCATTCTCGACCTAATCCCCTACATCAGTCTCTCCCACGGCTGGTCCACGGGGCCGACCAGCTTCCTCTCGGAATACGTTCTGGGAGTTCGTCCGACGAGCGGCGGCATGAAGACCGTGGTGATCACCCCGTTTTTAGGTGATTTGAAATGGGCCGAAGGCGACGTCCCCGCGCCTCAAGGTCTGATCCATGTGAAAGCTACCAAGAAAGGCGCGGGCCAAGTCGTACTGCTCAAGCTCCCTGCCGGAATCGACGCGCAGGTCGGCTTGCCCGGCAAAACCGTGTCCGTCAACGGCCGCCCCGCTGCAATCTCCCGCCGCGCCGGCGCTATCACATACGTGCATCTGAACAAAGCCGGCGTGTATCGGCTCGAAGGCCATTAGTACCGTGTTAAGTTAATTTCTTGTCATTTGCTCGTCAGAGGCCGGCGAATTCATTCGCCAGGCTTGTGCGGAACGCACAATACTTAACTTAACAAGGTGCTAGTCTGTAACGGCTCAGTGAAATGATGCTCGTGCAGATCTTCTGCTAGCTGCGGTTTCGCCTCTGTTGGAACGGGTATTGCCTCGCGGAACCGTCGGCGGTAAATCGGTTTTTGACGACCCACCAGCAGCAACCGCCCGTCGCGCCGATCACCAGCAAATATCCAAGCATTACCGTCCATAGGGGCGGCTCAACCGTCAAGTAGTTGAACTCTCGGAATGAGCGCTTCTTCCACTCGCTTGTGATAAGCGGCTTGAGGAAGTCGCCCAGTTCATTCAGGTTGAGCTGGCGCTGATGCATCACGAAATCTCGCGTCTGAACTTTGACGTCTTCGACTTTGGTCCAGCTGAACACCTCGCACCATTGCACTTCATTAGCGTCGTTTACGCCGATGCAGATGCAAAGCTCGTTTTTGTTTCCGTGCTTCCAGTAGTTATCCTGCATTCGGCCTGCCTCGCGCGGGCGATTTTTAAAGACCAGCACCCACAGCCGAAACTTCTTGGACGCCCCAAGCATGGCGTTCATCTTTTGAAGCTTCTCTTCGCCCTCATACTTGCCGGTCGGTAACACGGCGGGACAGTGCAGGCCGTCTGTGTTGTCGGGATAGTCAAAAAGCCCGAGACGCGTTTTGGTTTGGTCGGAGACACTTGGCGGATTGAAGGCGCTGGTCGAAGCCTGCACGCGGTTCTCATAAGAGTGCGCGCGTGTCGTCGGCTGCAAGGTAGAATACTGTCCGTCCCATGTGGTCACGTATTTGTCGCCGTCGATGGAATGGTAACTTCGGTGCATGTCCACGAAGGTGCGATGGCCCCAGCGAGCGCTGAAGTTTTCAAATTCCGACTTGCTGAGATCCCAGCTTTGTCCGATGTTGTCTTTGGCATACCACTTGGCCGAGTGCGCCTCGACATCGTAACTGTGGGCGTAGTGATCGAAGACCTGCCGGGTGCAAGTCTTCGATGTCTTCCTGTCTCCACATGCGTATCGTTCCGTTCGGTAGACTTTGTGCGTGCAGGAGACTTCCTTATCCCACGGCTCTTCATAAGCCGCCTCGGTGACGTAGCCGCCCCAATATTCCGTGTCGTGTGTCTGCACCGCCTGCGTGACGCCTTTGCCCACGGCGATGACGGCCACAGAGACCATCAGCGGGATGAAGAACTCCCACCAAGTCATCCGTCGCCGAAATTGTCGGTAGAGCACGGCGGCGCCGATCAGCGGTATTAAAAGTGCTCCCCAGATAATCATAACATCCTTATGCGAGCCGTGTTATTCCATGCTATATTAGCAGACACACAGTCAATGATAAAGTTGCTTGAGAATTATGTCACCGCGAGGAGAAGATGGGATGATTGTCTGTTTGGAAGGCGCGAGCGCGGTTGGCAAAACGAGCACGTGCCGTTTGCTCGCCGAGCGCTTGAACGCTTGCGTGATCCCGGAGGTGAATGCGCTCTTTACCCGTCCTGCGGACGCGCACGAGAATTGGTACTTGGAGCGTCAGGTGGATCGGTGGGCGCTGGCGTGCGAGGCGGAGGATGCGGGGCAATTGGCCGTTCTGGATGGCGATCCGTTTCAGCCGCTCTGGTACAACTGGTCGTTTGGCTTTCGCGAGTCTCAGCCGCTGGATGCGCTTATCGCGTTCTATCGGCCGCTGATTGCGAGCGGGGATCTGCGGTTTTCGGATCTGTACGTCCATCTCGTCACGAATATGGATGAACTGCGGCGGCGTAAGGAGGGCGATCCCACGCGGAGCCGCCGGAACTTCGAAAGCCATTTATGTCTGATGGAGATGCAGCCGCGCTATTTCGACGCCATGGCGTCGCTGACGTCGTCCATGGTTTACAGCGTGGAGGCTGTCAGTGTCGACTCGAATTCAGCTGCGGTGGTCAATATTTTACAGGGGCGTCCGATTAACTCGGTGGATGCGCTCGCGGTGTTCGACGGTATGGCGAAATGGCTGCGAAGAGAGGGTTTCGCCTCGCGCCCTGCAAACGGATGACAACGTTCGCTGCCCCAATCGGCCATTTCGCGGATGTATTTGTGGGTGTGAGACTTTATACTATGGGGGATAATTACTCGCTGCTTGTCGATTGAAAATGTCAGCACAAAGGATCGAAACGATGACGATCACCCAGCCGACGCCTGAAACGCTTAGCGCCGAAGAGCTTCAGGGAATGAACGCCTACTGGCGCGCCGCCAACTATCTTTCCGTCGGACAGATCTACCTACTCGCCAATCCATTACTGACCGAACCGCTGAAGCGTGAGCATATCAAGCCGCGCCTTCTGGGCCACTGGGGCACCACGCCCGGTCTGAATTTTATCTACGTCCACTTCAACCGGCTGATCAAAAAGAACGATCTCAACGCGATTTATATCGCCGGCCCTGGGCACGGCGGGCCGGGACTTGTCGCCAATACTTACCTGGAAGGCGTCTACAGCGAGGTCTATCCCGACATCAGTCAGGATACGATCGGGATGCAGCGCCTCTTCAAGCAGTTTTCGTTCCCCGGTGGAATCCCCAGCCATGTTGCGCCCGAAACGCCCGGGTCGATCCATGAAGGCGGCGAGCTAGGCTATGCGCTGTCCCATGCGTATGGCGCCGTGTTTGATAATCCCGACCTGGTTGTCTGCTGCGTGGTGGGCGACGGCGAGGCCGAGACCGGGCCGATGGCGGCGAGCTGGCACAGCAATAAGTTTCTCGATGCGGCGCGCGACGGCGCGGTGCTGCCCATTTTGCATCTGAACGGCTACAAGATCGCCAATCCGACCGTGCTGGCGCGCATCAGTCACGATGAACTGGAAAGCCTGTTTCACGGCTACGGCTACAAGCCCCACTTCGTTGAGGGAGACGATCCCGAGACGATGCATCAGAAGATGGCGGCGACGCTGGATACGGTCCTCGCCGAGATCCAATCGATCCAATCCAATGCGCGCGAGAACGGCGAGACCCAGCGGCCGATGTGGCCGATGATCATTCTCAGAACGCCCAAAGGCTGGACCGGGCCGAAGTTTGTCGATGGATTAAAAACCGAGGGATATTGGCGCTCGCATCAAGTTCCATTTTCGGACATGAACAAGCCGGAGCATGTTTCGGTGCTGGAAGAGTGGATGAAGAGTTATCATCCTGAGGAACTCTTCGATGGGACGGGCGCGCTGCGTCCCGAACTGGCCGCGCTGGCGCCGGCGGGTGATCGGCGCATGGGCGCCAATCCTAACGCGAACGGTGGGGCGCTGCTCAAGGCGCTGCGCCTGCCTGCGTTTGGGGACTACGCCGTCGCGGTCGAGAAGCCTGGCGTCGCCATTGCGGAAGCCACGCGCGTGCTGGGCGGGTTTCTGCGCGATGTGATGACGCAAAACGCCGACCGTCAGAACTTCCGGGTCTTCTCACCCGACGAGAACAACTCCAACCGTCTGGACGCCGTGCTCAGTGCAACAAATCGCGCGTGGGATGCCGAGTTGCTGCCGGAGGACGACCATCTTGCGCCCGATGGCCGCGTGATGGAAATTCTTAGCGAGCATACCTGTCAGGGCTGGCTCGAAGGCTATTTGCTTACGGGCCGGCATGGGTTCTTCTCGTGTTATGAGGCGTTCATCCATATCGTCGACTCGATGTTCAACCAGCACGCGAAATGGCTGAAGAGCACCAATCGAATTCCGTGGCGCCGGCCGATCGCGTCTCTGAACTATCTGCTGACCTCGCACGTCTGGCGGCAGGATAACAACGGTTTCTCGCATCAGGACCCGGGCTTTATCGACCATGTGATCAACAAAAAGGCCGATGTCGTGCGCGTGTATCTGCCGCCCGACGCCAACTGTCTGCTCTCCGTGGCCGACCACTGCCTGCGCAGCCGGCAGTATGTGAACGTGATCGTCGCCGGCAAGCAGCCGGCGCTCCAGTATCTGACGATGGACGCCGCCGTCAAGCATTGCACGGCGGGCATTGGGATCTGGGAATGGGCGAGTAATGACCAGGGTGGTGAGCCGGATGTGGTGATGGCCTGCGCCGGCGACGTGCCGACCTTGGAGACGCTGGCGGCGGTGGATATCCTGCGCCGCAATCTTCCCGACCTGAAGATCCGCGTGGTCAATGTTGTCGATCTGATGACGCTGGAGCCAAACAGCGAGCATCCGCACGGACTGACCGACAGCGACTTCGACACGATCTTCACCAAAGACAAGCCCGTGATCTTCGCCTACCATGGCTATCCCTGGCTGATCCATCGCCTTTGCTACCGGCGCACCAACCACGGCAACTTCCACGTGCGCGGCTACAAAGAAGAGGGGACCACCACGACGCCCTTCGACATGGTCGTTTTGAACGATCTAGACCGCTACCATCTGGCTGGCGATGTGATTGACCGCGTTCCGTCCCTCGGCGGCACAGCCGCTTACCTCAAACAGCACTTGCGCGATAAGCTGTTCGAGCACGCCGCCTACATCCGTATTCATGGCGAGGATATGCCGGAGATACGCGATTGGACCTGGACGCATTGACCGCAAACGAGTCTTCCATGAACGTCCTTTCGCTGAACGCCGGCAGCTCCAGTCTCAAATACCGCCTCTTCCGTGTCTCCGAAGGCTCGGAGGAGGTTCTGTGTCAGGGGGAAGGTGAGCGTCTGACCGCTTCTGATTTTCCGGCGGCGACCCGCAAGGTGATAGAAGAATGCCAATCGCATGGGATCGACGCCGTGGGGCATCGCTTCGTCCATGGCGGCCCCGACTTCTTCGAGCCAACGCTTGTCACGGACGAGGTGCGGGAGCGCCTGCGCGGCCTCTCCGAACTCGACCCGCTGCACAATCCGACGGAAATGGCGGTGATGGAGGAAGCGCGGCGCCTGCTGCCGGGTGCGCCGGCCGTCGTCGTCTTCGACACGGCGTTTCATCATACGCTCCCCGAAGTCGCCTCGCGCTACGCGCTGCCTACCGATCTTTCCGAGCGCCTTGGGCTGCGCCGCTATGGTTTCCACGGCATTTCCCATCGCTACGCCTCCGAGCGGCTGCTGCAATTGATGGGACGCGCGCCCGAGGGAACAAAGCTGATTACCTGCCATCTGGGAAGCGGCGCGAGCCTCTGCGCGATCCGCGATGGAAGAAGCGTGGACACCAGCATGGGCATGACGCCGCTAGAAGGGCTCGCCATGGGAACCCGCTGCGGCGATCTGGACCCCGGCCTCCTTCTGTATCTTCTGCGCACTCAGCACATGTCCGTGGATGCATTAGACGATCTCCTGAACCGCAAAAGCGGCCTGCTTGGCCTCTCGGGCCGAAGCGCCGACGTGCGCGACCTGGAAGAAGCGGCTGGGCAGGGAGACACACGGGCCGCGCTCGCGCTTGATCTCTTCGCCTATCGAGTTCGCAAATATATCGGCGCTTACGCCGCCGCCTTGGAAGGTGTGGACGCCATCGTCTTCACCGGCGGCATCGGCGAGCATTCTGCCCCGATGCGCGCCCGCATCTGTCAGGGCCTTGGCTTTTTGGGTATTGTCCTTGACGACGCTCGAAACAGCGCAGTCAGCCAGGACCCCATTCAGATCAGCCCAAACCTTTCCTCCCCCAGAATTGGGGGGCAGGGGGGCTCCGTTCAAGTCTGGATGATCCCCGCCGACGAAGAGCGTCAGATCGCACGCGAAGCCGCAGCGCTGCTTCAGAAATAACCCCCCTCGCTCAAGAGATCTTCTTCTTGTTATTTAGTCGGTTCTTCTTGTTCCTGAACGCGCCATTCGAGAATTCCGCCCGACCATCCCGTTTGCTGCTGGACGGTAATGCGCAGAGCGGTTGTGTTTACCGGGGCGAAGGCGACGTGGTTGAACCGATCGACTTGCGTGCCGTAGGGCGATGAGTTCGAGACTGGTTTCCATTGCCCGTTGTCCAGATATTGCACGGTCCACGATTGCGGAACACGGCAGTCGCGGTGGACGCGGGTTTCGTCCCACCAATAAACATCGACGCCGCTGACGCGCTGCGCGGATGGGAAGTCGTACTGCACCCATTCTTCGCCGCCGCGATGATCCCACCAGGTGAAGCGCGGAATGGTTTCGTCGTCGGACGCCTTCGGCTCCACGCGATCGTTCAGCGCCGCCGTGGTGTCGCCGGGATTACTGTGGGACGCGGTGACGACGGCGCCGCCGGCCACGGTTTCCGGACGAGCGGTCGCGGGATTGTCGGCGATCCACACGTCCATGGCGGTCGGCTTGCGGTTTGAGTTCGCATAGAACGGAATCGCCGTGAAGTTCGCGGGAACTGTTTGAACGCCGGCGCCCTTTTGTGTTACTCTCGTCGCGGAGCCGTGCAGAAGAACCACTCCTCCCAGAAGATCGGCCTCGTATTGGTCTTTGATTTGAGTGGCCGGAGGAATGACCATGCTGGCCGTGTCATCGCCGTTATCGACGCCTTCCAGGCAGTAGACGATCGGTCCGCGCATGAGGGCTACCCGGCCTGCGTTGTCCAGGACTTGAGGAGCGGCCTTGACCTGACGCGCCGGCATCGGCATGTCCATCTCGATCGTATCCCCGGCCTTCCACGTTCGTTCGATCAACGCATATCCGCGAAGGATCGCCGGAGACATCTTTGTGTGGTTCACAAGAAACGTGGCGCCTTCGCACCAATCCGGAACGCGCAGGGCGACTCGGAAACGCGCGGGCTGCTTCGGGGCGACATGCAGCGTCACGCGTCCTTTCCATGGATAAGCTGTTTCCTGCTTCAGAGTCAGATGGAGCTTATCGGTGTCGATCTTTGCGCTGCCGCCGACAAAAAGATTGACGTAGACGCCGGAAGCGTCTGTGGCGTAGATGTCCCCGGGTAATGCCCCCATCATCTTCAGAAACATGGGCGGACAGCAGGGGCAGCCCGCCCAATCCTCACGCTGCCGGTCTTTGGATGACAGTGGATTCTGATAGTAATAGGCGTCGCCCGTCAAGGCGATATGGCTTAACGCGCCATTATAAAGCTCGCGCTCCAGAATGTCCGCGTAGTGGGCGTCGCCAAACGCCAGGTTCATGTTCTGGCTGAAGAAGCCGCCGGCGATATTCGCGCAGGTCTCCGCATATCCATTATTGGGAAGCTGATAATCCGCCCCGAACCCTTCGTATGAACCGACGGCGCCTAATCCTCCGGTGAGATACATCCGCTTCTCGGTCATATTGCTCCACCAGCGCTGCAAGACGCCGGCGTAATCCGAGCGCCCAGAGATCAGGGACGCCTTGACGACGCCATTCGCAAGCAACTCGCTCCGGACGGCGTGTCCTTCCATGGCGTCCTGCTGCAAGACTGGCTTGTCGTCCTGATCGTAGGCGCCGTAATCCAGGCGGCCCTTATGGTTACCCCGGTTCTCGATAAAAAACCAGGAAAGCTTGAGATAATCGTTTGGGACGACGGGGACTGCAATCTGGTTCTGGCTGCCGGCGACGGAAAGCTTTCCCGCAAGTTCCGGATGCTCTTTGTAAAGCTGGGAAAGCTCAGCGAGTGATTGTTCGATGATCGCGTGTCCGGGGACGACGTTTGCTTTGGGCGCCGGCCCAATATCCCGGCACATGGTGTTTGCGAGACGGGTAGCGACGGCCAGAAGCTTCGTCTTGCCAGTCGCGCGGTAATAATGCGCGCCCGCCTCAATGAGACAGCCCGCATTGTAAACATCATGCTTCTGAACGTCGTCCTCGTCCCCTCGCTCCGCAACCCCCAATCCCCAGCGATGCGAGTTCGTTCCCAGTGTTGTGTAGGTATTGACGAATCCATCTGGATCCACGGCGGCGGCCGCCGCAATGCGGTCGATGTACCCATCAATGCGCGCTTCCAGCGCCGGGTCTGGATGCGCCGCAAGAAAATCCGATGCGCCGGTAATCGTTTCGTAGGCAAGTCCATCCCAAAATGGAGCTCCTTCATGCCCGCCGGTTTGCCCCTTCGCCACTCGATCAAAGTTGTGAAAGGCTCCAACTTTCTCAAACTTATCAAAGCAATCGCCGATCGTCTTCTCGCGCCACAATGAGATGCGCGACGACCAGAACGCATCGTCAATGGACACATTCTTCATCGGCACGGGAGTAAGAGTGTGCATCTGTGGTTTCGGCGCGGTCACCTGCGCCATCCTTTCCGTAGTCGAGGCGCCCCGCGCCGCGCCCGCTAAGACGACGGCAAGAAGAACAGGCGTGATTGCTAAGATTTGTTTCATAATTTCATTTCCAAAAGACTAATCCTGAGCGTTTGGCCATCGCTGGCGCTCCGCTCATGTATCAATGGATTATATCATGTCGTGATCGTTTTAGGTCAATATGAGCATTAAATGTGACTATGATTAAACAAATAGGTCATTTTGTTATACTTTATCCGATATGAAACAGAATAATGGATAATTTCACTATGCATGATGATTCGTTTAAACCGCTGGATAAGCCTTTGCCGAAGCGCACCAGCGCAACAAACTTGACCGATGATGAACTTCTCTTGCTCGATGCCCTCTTTCAGTGTCACGGCATTGAAGCAGAGCAATTGTTTGTCGACGGCTATCATTGGCATATGAACGTGGGCTACACACATCGCCTTACGGATACACTAGTTTTGGAGACATTGAGTCGCTGGGACAAGCAGGGATGGATTACCCCCATCGCAGATGGCGTCCAGGGCGAGGAGACATCCAGGCAGTGGGAAATGAGAGGGGAGGGGGCGATGTTGTGGGAGCAGGAGCGACGGCCCGTTTGGGACCGTTTTGTTCGATGTTGGACTTATTACTCCGACCTTGACGATATCAATTACAACGATATCAATTACAGTGGAATTGACGTCGCCTTTTTGAAAGCCTCGTGGGAAGAGCCAATGACGGTAATCGCTTCTCCTACCCTTGCCATCGCAGAAGCGTATCTGGCGACCGCCACCGCTATTCTGATTGTCGAGCCACGGTCACCCGCACGCGCGAGCATCGTAATCCATGGAGACCGCGAGGCGCACAAGATGTTCGAAGAACTACATTGCCTCTTTATTCCAGCGATTAGCGCAGTCGAGGACGAGACGGAAAAGCCCTATGTTTACACTGACTGGAAGACATATGAACGAGATAGAATTTGGTGGAACACAATTAAGGAACTTGATACCCTCGACAATCGGGAGATGTAGACCGCAACTTTTTATGCCGCCTCGTGTCTCACCCAATATCAGCTTGGATGGAGTGATATTATGATGAACCGATCGGTGGGCATGGGCCTAGGGTTGACGGCGGCCGTGATTGGCCTGATCATTTTTCTGTGGCGGCAATACGCCCATGTGCTGAACACGGCGCTGTCGTATTAATCTACCCGCCGGCGGGGGCGCTCCAGTCGTACATGTATTTGAGCATCTTGGCGACTTGCAGAGATTCTATTCGCTGCACGCCGGGGATCTTGCTCAGGCGTTCATGCAGGAATGTCAGAAGCTGCTCCGTATCCTCAAACCACACTTCGGCGATGACGTCGTAGCTCCCCAGGGTCACTCCCGCGAAGCGCACTTCGGGCATGGCGATTAGCGCTTCCTCGACTTGCGTGAGATGCTGGTGGTCGATCTGCAATCCTAAAATTGCAATGACGCGGTACCCCAGCTGAAACGGCGTCGCGACGGCCACGATCTTGATCGCGCCGGCGCTCAGCAGGCGCTCGACACGGCGGCGAACGGTCGGCTCCGTACTTCCCACGGTTTTGGCGATCTCCGAGTTGGTCAGACGCGCGTTCTCCTGAAGCACGCAGATGATTTTATTGTCCAGGTCATCCAGCGTCAGCATTTCAAATTGTCCTTGCATTGCGATATGACGAAATTATATCATATTTAGCTTTATAAATGACGATATTCGTCATTGAGATTATAATTTTAAATTATTTCGTCATAAGTGTTGACATCGGATACCCTCAGCAGTATACTAACCACACCTCACTGACGAGGCGAAGACGAGTAATCGGCGACGCCGCCCGCACACCATTTTTCACTCACATTAGCAAGACACGGGAAGGGTACACCCATGACGGATGATCGTTCGCGCTTTGGCGTCCCACGGGAAGATTTGAAGGATAGTCAGGCCGCCTACGCCCTGCGCCGCGAGGCGGAGCTGCCGGAGCATGGCTGGAAACGGGAAGTGGAGCGCAATCTGGAGCTGGGTTTGACCGCCGCGCCCAGCATCGGGGACCGTACTATTTCGACCTTTTCGCGCGGTGAACTGCCGCACTTCGCGGGCATCAACACGTTCCTGAAGGCGCCCTATGTGGAGGACGTTCACAAGGCCGGCAATTACGACGCCGCCGTGTTCGGCATCCCGCTCGACACGGGCACAACGTACCGGGCCGGCACACGCTTCGGTCCGCAAGGCGTTCGCCGTATTTCGGCCCTCTATGGTTCTTATTACTTCGATCTGGGGATCGATCTGCGCGAGCAAATGACGCTGTGCGACCTGGGCGACGTGTTCGTCATTCCCGCCAACATCGAGAAGGCGTTCGACCAGATCAGCCGCGCCGTCTCCCATGTGTTCCGCAGCGGCGCCTTTCCGATCATGATCGGCGGGGACCACTCCATCGGCTATCCGTGCGTTCGAGGCATCGCCCCGCATGTCAACGGCAACATCGGCATCATCCATATCGACCGCCATGTCGATACGCAGGAACTGGACATGGACGAGCGGATGCACACCACGCCGTGGTTCCATGCGACGAATATTGAGAACGCGCCTCCGAAGAACCTGGTGCAGTTCGGCATCGGCGGGTGGCAGGTGCCACGAGCCGGGGTCAAAGTGGCCCGCGAGCGCGGCACGACGATCATGACCATGACCGACATCATGGACATGGGGCTGGACAAAGCCCTGGACATTGCGATCGAAGTGGCGAGCGAAGGGACCGAAGCGGTCTATCTCAGCTTCGACATCGACAGCATCGACGCCGGTTTTGTCCCCGGCACGGGCTGGCCGGAGCCGGGCGGCTTCACCCCCCGCGAGGCGCTGCGCATCGTCCAGCGCGTCGCCCGTGAGACCAATCTGTGCGCCATGGAGCTGGTCGAAGTCTCGCCGCCGTACGATATCAGCGATATGACGGCCCTGATGGGAACGCGAGTGATTTGCGATGTTCTCGCGAACTTGGTGTTCGCCGAAAAGCTGCCCCGGCAGCGTCCGGCGTGGCTGAACTCGGAGCCGTCGACGGAACCTTGGGCTCTCTAGGAGATCTGACACTTGCCGCATGAAGTCGACATGACCAAGGCTCTCATGATGAGCCTCAAGGATTGGTACTCCCAGCAGACCGAACGCTGGCCGGTGCGCCGCGTCCAACTGCTCGTTGGCGAGTTTACCTGTGTGGAGCCCGACCTGCTGCGCACGGCCTTCGCCAAACAAAAGCTTGGGACATTTCTCGAAAACGCCGAGATCGCGATCCGCGACAGCCCGTTTATCGCTTTCTGCCGGAACTGCGAGCGGGAGTACAAGCCCGATATCAATCTGGAGTACGGCTGCCCCGAATGCCGTGCGCCGCTGGATGAGATTCGATCGGGGCGTGAGCTGAAGATTGAGAAGGTCGATTGGGACATCCCGGTCGGCGCGGAGCGCTAAAAATATGATCACCGAAACCAAAGGGCCGATCACCACGCCGGCGAGCGTGGATTTGAATATCGATATCTTGGAAGAGAACGACGATCTCGCGGCGCGCAGCCGCCGCCGCATGGAGAGCCATGGGATCGCGTGCGTCAACATCATGTCCAGTCCCGGCTCGGGTAAGACAACCCTTCTGGAGCGTACGCTGACCGACCTGAACGGAGAGATCAAAATCGGGATTATGGAAGGCGACATGACGACCGAGCTGGATGCGGATCGCCTGCGCGAATGCGGCGCGCCGGTGGTTGCGATCACCACCGGCCGCTCGTGCCATCTCGAAGCCGATCAGATCGCGGCGGGTCTTGATACTCTTGAGCGCGAAGGCGGCCTGGAGCGCTTTGACTTGATGGTGATCGAGAATGTCGGCAATTTGATCTGCCCGGCGGCCTACGATCTGGGCGAGCATACGCGCGTTGTTCTGGTCGCCGTGACCGAGGGCGAGGACAAGCCGCTTAAGTATCCGATTATGTTCCACGGCGCCGACTGCGTCGTCATCACCAAGACCGATCTGGCGCCATATGTCCGATTGAACGTGGACAAATTAATCGCGAATATTCGTCAGGTCAACGCCACCGCCACCGTGTTCGCCGTCTCGTCGGAGACGGGCGAGGGGATGGTTACTTGGTTAGATTGGCTGCGGGGGCAGCGGCGCCGATGCGCCACCGTTTGACCTGCCCTTGGAGTGACCCACCCCGGCGCTTCGCGCCACCCCTCCCATGAAGCTGGGAAGGGTAGTTAGGATTTGGTTTCGCAGGCGGCTTTCGTCCGAGAATCTCTTTCCAATCCTTCCCTGCTTCAAGGGAGGGGTGGCGCGAAGCGCCGGGATGGGTCACTCCGAGGGCTAGCGCCTCTGGTTCTTGA
>JAOQAA010000531.1 GCA_025963815.1 Capsulimonas sp. | reverse complement strand
CGATCCAATCGGAACATTCGAAGCATGTAAGATCCTCGTGGAGGAAGGCTTTGTCGTCCTGCCCTACATCAACGCCGACCCCGTATTGGCGATGCGGCTACAAGAGATCGGCACGGCGACGGTCATGCCGCTGGCGTCGCCAATCGGCAGCGGACAGGGCATGAAGACGGTCGAACAGATCCGGATCATCATCGATCAGGCGACCGTGCCCGTGGTGGTGGACGCTGGGATCGGCACCGCGTCCGAAGCCGCGCAGGCGATGGAGCTCGGCGCCTCGGCGTGCTTGATCAACACCGCCATCGCCCGCGCCGGCGATCCGGCCCGCATGGGCCGCGCCATGCGCCTGGGCGTGGACGCCGGCCGGGACGCATATCTCGCAGGCCGAATGCCCACCCTGCCCTACGCCTCGGCCAGCAGTCCACTCGAAGGGGTAGTGCGTTGAGGCGGCCCCCCTGCCCCCCAATCCTGGGGGAGGAGGTTGGCGAGGGCTTCTCCTGGTTCTCACCTGCGCATGAACGAGACGCATTGCCCGTTTCCCAATCCTCCCCCAGGATTGGGGGGCAGGGGGGCCGTATCCTCATGCTCGTCACCGAGCCTCACCAAAATTTGAACGCAATCGTGTCTGAAGCCGTGGCGGGCGGGGTAGATATCGTGCAGTGGCGGGATAAGAGCGCGGGCGCGTCCGCACTGCCGTCGACACTGCGTCAAGCCGCATGGCCGGCGCGCGTCATCGCCAACGCGCCTGGAGAGATCGCCGCGCGCCTTGGGGTGGACGGACGTCATTTGCCCGAATCGTGCTCGGAGACGGTGGAAGACACACGGAGAACGCTCTGCAAAAACGCATTGGTCGGACGATCGGCGCATTGCTTGGAAACCGCAGTCGCCGCCGAGGGCGAGGGCGCGGATTATGTGGTGGTGGGGACGATCTTCGCCTCGCGCTCCCACCCGGATCTGACGCCGGCGGGGCTGGATTTCCTGCGCGCCGTCTGCCAGGCGGTCAGCATTCCGGTCATCGCGATCGGCGGGATACTTCCGGAGAATGTCGCGGATTGCCTGAGCGCCGGCGCGGCCGGCGTCGCGGTGCTGTCGCCCATTATGCTCGCCGACAATCCCCGCGCCGCCACAGCGGCGTACCGGGCGGCGCTGGATGAGGCGGATGGCAAGAAACATTGAGAAAAGAAACCATGAAGATTATTGTGAATGGTGAGGAACGCATCTGCGTAGACAAAGCAACAATCGGCTCGTTTTTGGAAGAGCGCAGTTTGCCCTCCAAAATGGTGGTCGTGGAGCACAACGGCGAGATCGTTCCGCGCAGCCAGTACACCGAGACAAACCTGACGGAAGGCGATGTGCTGGAGATCGTCCAAATGATGGCGGGCGGCTAGCATATGTCCAAAGCCAAACATTTCGATGTGGCGGTAATCGGCGGCGGCGTGATCGGAATGTCGCTCGCATGGCGTTTGGCGCAGCGAAAAGCGAGCGTGGCGGTGATCGACAGCAAGCTGCCGGGACAGGCCACCCACGCGGCGGCCGGGATGCTGGCGCCGCTGTCGGACGCCGCGAGCGAAGGCCCCTTGCTCGATCTCGGCCTGGCAAGCCTGGAAAAGTATCCCGGCTTTACAGAGGAAATATCTGACCTGGCGAAATCGCCGCTGCACATTGAGGGCGCAGGCATCCTGCGCATCGCCCGCAATAAGGACGAAGCCAAACGACTGAAGGCGATGTTCCGCCGCCGCACGCATCTCGGTTTACCCTTAGAGATGCTGACGCCCAAAGATTTACGCGAAGCCGAACCACAACTGACGCCCGACGCCCTGCTCGCCATTCTGTCGCCCGCTGAACGGCACATCCAGCCGCGTCTGCTTCTGGAAGCGCTGGAGAAAGCGGCGAAACACGCCGGCGCCGCGATCTATTCAGGGGAAAGTGTCACGAAGATTGGCGATGACGCTTCTGAGGTCTACACCGTCCATACGGACGCGCGGGCTGTCTCCTGCGACCATTTGGTGATTTGCGGCGGCGCCTGGTCGGGTTCGCTGGCCGCGCTGCTTCCAAAGGCTGTGTTGCCCGTCACGCCGCTCA
Source organism: Capsulimonas sp. (assembly GCA_025963815.1). GTDB lineage: Bacteria > Armatimonadota > Armatimonadia > Armatimonadales > Capsulimonadaceae > Capsulimonas. Next base: position 11,472 of record JAOQAA010000531.1, on the reverse strand, counting down.
AGGGACATCTGGGAGCGCTCGACGCTTCCAGCGGGTCGCCGTTGCGTCATACGATCTGTGCGGACGATTGTTATCTTGTGCCGCGCGAAAACGGAGAACTGGTGTTCGGCGCGACAGAGGAGCCGGAAGCGCAATTCGATCCCGAGACACATCCATACACCATCTCACGTCTGCGGCTAGACGCCGAAGCGCTCGTCCCCGCCCTGAGCGGACTGGCGCTGCTGTCGGGATGGTCGGGCCTGCGTCCCGCAAGCCCCGACGGACTGCCGATCCTTGGGCGGATGTCCACGAAAAAGAACATCTACGCGGCGACCGGCCACGGACGCAACGGTATTCTTCTGGCGCCACAGACCGCCGATCTCCTGACCTCATGTATTTTAGACGGACACAATCCGCCCAAGGCGTTCGCCCCCAGCCGATTTCACAACACGAAATGAAAACACCCATCGTTCTTACCATCGCCGGTTCGGACCCCAGCGGCGGCGCCGGGATCCAATCGGACCTGCGCGCCATCGAATCGCTCGGCGGTCACGCTCTCTCGGCGATTACCGCGCTGACCAGCCAGAACAGCCTTGGTGTCCAGAGCGTTTCTCTAACGTCCGCCTCCGTTTTGGCGAGCCAACTGAATGTTCTTCTTGAAGACACGCGGCCCGACGCCGTCAAAATCGGCATGCTCGGCGGCGCGGAGCAAGTCGAGACGGTGGCCCGCATCCTGTCACAATACGATCTCCGCAACGTCGTACTCGATCCCGTACTGGCGTCCACCGGCGGCGCGCCTCTGCTGGACGAAGCGGGCCGCACCGCTCTCGTTCAAATGCTCCTGCCCCTATGCGCCGTCGTCACGCCGAACCTTGATGAAGCGCAAATTTTGACGGGGATCGCAATCAGGGCGACGGCAGACGCCGTTCGAGCTGGCAATGCGCTGCTTGCGCTAGGAGTGCGAGCGGCGCTGATTACCGGCGGACACTTCGCCGGTGAGCCGACGGACATTCTTGTAACGCCGCATGGCGCTCAAATTCTGAATGGAAAGCGCGTGGACACGCCGCACACGCACGGCACGGGCTGCCTGTTCTCCAGCGCGCTCGCGGCTTATTTGGGAATGGGGCTCGAACTAGGTCAGGCCGCCGCTCGGGCGAAATCAGCCGTCGTCCGAGCGCTGAATAATCCTGTCGTCATCGGTCAAGGACGCGGCTACCCTTCGCCATTAAACATCCAGAATAGGGACGAAACGACGCACGCAGAGAGATTAAAAAAGATTGGCGGGGTGTATGTTTTAACCGATTCCGATCTGCGTCCGAACCGTTCGCCTCAGGAAATCGTGGCGGCGGCCCTGCAAGGCGGGAGCCGTGTCGTGCAGCTGCGCGACAAGCATCGGGCCATGCCGGAACTAATCGAATTGGCGCGAGAACTGCGCCGGATGGCGCACGCCACGAACGCTCTGCTGATCGTCAATGATCGCGTGGATGTTGCGCTTGCCTCGGACGCCGATGGGGTCCATCTCGGACCAGATGACATGTCCGTTGCCGACGCGCGCCGGCTGCTCGGTCCCGACAAAATCGTCGGCGTCTCCGTCAGTTCCGTGGAGGAAGCCGCGCCCCTCGCGCCTCACGCCTCATATCTCGGCGTCGGAGCGATCTATGGCTCGACGACGAAAGGCGACGCGGGCGCGCCCGTCGGCACACAGCGCATTTGGGAGATTGCAAACGCCTTCCCTCATCTCCCTATCGTCGCCATCGGCGGCATTGATCTGTCGAATATCGCAGAGGTTGCGCGCACCGGAGCGCATGCGGCGGCGGTAATTTCGGCCGTCGTCTGCGCGGACGATATGGAGCGCGCGACGCAGATTCTTGTTGATGCTTTTGACCAGCAATTTCAACCCTTCCCTGCTTCAAGGGAGGGGTGGCGCGAAGCGCCGGGGTAGGTCACTCTGCGGAGGACTGGGGTAGGTTATCCCCATAATGCAGCGCGAACGCCGCCCGCACTTCTTCTGCTTCGGCGCGCGCGAACGCAGCATTCGCCGGCGACACACGCGCCAACTCTTCTAAAAAACCGATCTGGCGGGCGTACGCCGGTTGCTCGTATCGGAGCATTGGGTGCGTGCGCGTCAATATGCCCGCCCAGAAAGACCACGACTTGCCCAGCGGATTTTGACGCGTGTGCCAATGCTCGTGGACGAGCGTTCCGGCCAGCGAAACCGCCGCCGACTTCCCTTCGCCTTGAAACGGCTCCGGCCCCAGAACGATCGTCCTCAGCATCGTCGTCTGCGCGCGATCGGTTAGGCGCGCGTCGAAACGCAGGCGACGGCGCGCCAGCTCCACGGCGATTTGAACGCCTTGCGGGACACTGTCGACGATTTTTAAGGCCGCTTGGAGCAGCAGCGCTTGAGAGGGAGAAAATCCGGTATATTTGCTATCTAAAGAATTTATAATATTCGCCGAACATTATTATATGAAATGCGGTATAATAGTTGAGGGAGTATCCAATTCACTCCCTTAACAAAATACTGAAGGAGGACATTATGCCCAAGCTCAATCAGATTGGTATCGTTCCCGTGGAATGGAATTCGGCGGCCAACCGCTATTTTTCGGACGCCGAGAATGATTACGCCGAGATCTTCAATCGCATGAAACCCGTTCTGGACCCCATGATGGTGACTGTTGGACCCGGAGCCTCAGCTGGCGGTAAGTATCCCTGGGAAGGCAACGACCCGAAGACCGGACGACGCTATGTCGCACGCAAGCAGCGCGACGCGGACAACGTGAGCCTGGAAGAAGTTGTCGACGTCTGAACCGACGACGAACACGCAGTATCGCTATAATATTTTAAAACTCTCGAAAATTTCCGAAAATAAGCAAACGCCCGCCGGCTCAGTCCGGCGGGCGTTTTGTCTTTTGGGCTATCGCGTTACGGCGCCGATCAGCTCATTGACATCCTCAATCCCCTGCTCTTCCAGAAACTTCTCGATCCCCGCCGCCACATCGATTGCGGCCGTTGGGTTGATGAATGTTGCGGTACCGACAGCGATGGCCGTCGCCCCAGCGAGCAGGAACTCAATCGCGTCATGGGCGGTCACGATGCCGCCCATCCCGACCAGCGGGATATTCGGCAGCGCCTGATGCACCTGCCAGACCATGCGTAGCGCGACCGGCTTGATCGCCGGGCCGCTCAGGCCGCCGGTCACGTTCGCCAGGCGGAATTTACGCTTGCGGATATCAATGGCTGTTCCAAGCAGCGTATTGATCAGCGAGAGCGCATCCGATCCGGCGTCCGCCGCCGCCCGGCCCACGCTCACCACATCCGTGACATTGGGCGAAAGCTTGGTGATCAGCGTCAAATCCGTGGCCTTGCGCAGCGCGGTGATCAATTCGAACGTCAGCTTCGGATCGACCGCGAAGTCGCAGCCGTGCTTGACATTCGGGCAGGAGATGTTGATCTCCAAGGCGTGCACGCCCCCCGCTTCGGTCAGCCGCTCGGCAAGATAGACATAATCCGCGACTTCGTAGCCAACCAAGTTGACGATAATCGGGACATCATATTCGCGCAAAAACGGCAGTTTCTCGTTGATGAAGTTGTCGATGCCGCCGTTTTGCAGACCGATCGCATTCAAAATCCCTGAGGATGTTTCGACAATGCGCGGCGTCGGATTGCCGAGGCGCGGTTCGCGGCTTGTGCTTTTGACCACGCAGGCGCCGAGCGCATTGAGATCCAGCGCTTCTGACATCTCGCTGCCGAATCCAAACGTTCCCGAACCGGTCATGACCGGGTTGCGCAGCGTGAGCTTGCCGATTTTAACAGACGTATTTACCATTTCACCTCCCCGGCCGCAAAGACCGGACCATCGGTGCAGCAGCGCACACGACGTCCGTCCGCCAGGTCTACAACGCAGGCCATGCAGACACCCATTCCGCAGGGCATCCCCACTTCGACCGACAGCTGGCAGGGTACGTCAACTTCCAGGCAGAGATCGCTGACCGCGTGCATCATCGGCGTCGGCCCGCAGCAGTACACCGTCACTGGGCTGGCGCCCAATTCTGCCAAAACAACACGCAGCGCATCCGTCACACGGCCGCGCATCCCATGCGAGCCGTCCTCCGTCGTCATGCGCGCCGTCACGCCCGCCTCCGCCAGCTCCGCTTCGCAAAGCAGCAGGTCTTTGTGACGCGCGCCGATGATAAATTCGATGTTTGTGCTGGCGGCGGCGCTCAGCAGTTCTTTCGAAAGAAAGACCAGCGGCGGCACGCCGTAGCCGCCGCCCACCATGACGTGGGTCGCCCCCTCGCGCGTGTCCGGCTGGAAGATTTTGCCGCCGAGCGGGCCGACAAGATCGATCTCATCCCCCGCCCTCTTCTTCGCCATGCCGCGCGTGGTGGCGCCGACGATCGAAAAGAGCATGCTGATCTCGCCACGCTCACGGTTCACGGTGTAGATGCTGAACGGTTTGCGCAGAAACGGATCGTAGCCGTCGCCGACGCTCACGTTCAGGAAGTGGCCGGGCCGGGCCAGCGCCGCCACTTCGGGCGCGTAGCATGTCAAGACCCGGTGGTCCGCGATAATCTCGTCATTGGAGATCACCGGGACAAGATATTGTTGTGCGGAAACAGGCATCCTGGTTTCTATCCTTTAATTCATTACTTCGGGGTGCGCAGTACACCCGCCCGCCAGGCAAGTTCGCCGAGAAAGCAGAATGCGCCCAGGAGCAGCAGCAGCGGCGCAAGCGGCTGCTCGGCGGTCACCCAGGCGGTTTGGTCGCGAAACACACGGTCCGGAGGCTGTGCGTACACGCCGCCGGACACAGCCGACAGGCGAATAAGCCGTGGACGATCCGGGCGAACGCGGAGAAACTCTGGCGAATATGGTACCACGAATTGCGCGGTTTTCGAGCCGGACACCTCGAAGCGCGAGACGATGGAGAGAGAATAAGCGCCCGTTTGATCCATCGCAAAGCTTCCCTCGGCGCCGTGCGCATCCGTGGGGCTGAGAGGAACAGCGCTTCGCGCAAGGCTCGGCGCGGTGACAAACGCCTGATAATCGCCGACCTTCGCGCTGCTGGGCGCCGTGACGAGAATGCGCCCCACTCCATCGCTCTCGTCAACATGAACGCGCAGGTCCGAGTCTTGCTCCGGCTGCACAGCCCACCGGATGAGCTGCGACCAAAAGGCGCGGCGGCCCGGCCAATCCGCCCAGGGCGCCGTCCAATGCGCGGCGCCGTCTGAGGCGAATGCGAAGGTCCGTCCCTGGCCGAACCGGCCGTAAGCGAGGATCGGCTCACGGCTATCGGCCGTCGCCAGCGCGACGCTGGAGCCGGTCTTGGGACGCACGTAGTCGTAACCGAGCACCGGCGGGATTGTCGCGAGCGGCAGGCCCGCCAGCATCGGCGCCTCGGCGGAGACCGACAACGCGGCCGGACGCTCGGCAAACGCCTGTGACTGCAATTGCTGGGCGTCGCGCACAAACGCCGCCGGAAGCTGCTCCGCCTCCCCCACAATCACCGACTGCCCGCCGCCGGCGCGCGCCAGCGCGCGCTGAAAAGCGGCGTCACGGTCGGTTTCACCGCCGATGCCGCAGACCGACACAGTCACCCCATCACGTTTCATACGGCGCGCCAGTTCGATGCTGCCTTCCGGCTGCTCCGAATCGGCGGTGTCCGCCACCAGGATCACATGGCGGACAGGAGCGTTCGATGTGCGAAGGATCGTATACGCATCCTCCAAAGCTGTGCGGCAGTAGATCCCGCCGCCGCCCGCCGACAGCGCATCGATCGACTCTTCCAGCGGCTTGGTGTTCGCGGCGGCTTGCAGGGGCAGGACGATCTGTGTGTTTTCCCGGACGATCGTGACCGCCACCCGATCGTCCGGCTTCAGCGCCCGCATCAATTCCACGGCGGCCTTGGCGCCCAATTGCAGCTTCTGCACGCCGTCTTCGAGCCGCGCCATGGACCCCGATGCGTCCAGCGCCACCACAATCGCCGCCGGCGGCGTGCGCAAGTCCCCCTTGCGGTCCATCTCCACCGGCAGCGCGGCGTCCAGCGGCGTTCCGGCATAGCCGCCGCCCGCGAAGCCTCGCTCGCCGCCGATCATCCCCAGCCCGACCCCATCGTCGTGAACGGCATTATGGATCGCAAGCATCGCCGGCGCCCCCAATTGCTCCGCCATGACATCGCCCACAATCACTCCGTCGAATTGTGATAGATCCGAAACATCCATCGGCGCCGAGCCTGGCGAACGAATGACAACTTCCACCCCGCCCCGCGACAACAGCCCACGCATCTCGCTTCCCGCCGCGCGGTCCGCCGTTAGATAAAGCACACGAAGCGATCCGTTGGCCCGGATGCCCCCATAAACTTCGTTGTTCGCCGCCATCGTATCGTGAGCCGCAGAAAGCGTCACCCGAAAACGGCGCGATCCCGGGCGCGCCATCGTTTCCGTAAACTCCCAGAGACTGTCCCCTGCCGGTAAGCGCACGACACGCCGTGACACGACCTTACCGTCGCCACGTAGCGTCAGCGTGGCCGCTTGCGCCTGTGAACTCCAAACATGAACGGGAATAGCAAACGGCGCACGAACGGCGACGCGGGAGACTAATGCGAGTGGGCGTACGAGCGCTTCGGGAGGCAGGGATTTGTCAGGAGGAAAGACGTCGGCGACATCGACGAGAATATGGCTGGCCGCCAGAGACGGCGTGAGCGCCTGGACATCGCCGGCCGTCTCGTTCCCATCGCTCAGCAGCACGATCTTCTTCGCTCGGTCCTCCGGGAACATCGCGGACGCCATACGCAGCGCATGCTCTAGATCCGTCGCTTCCCTGGCGATCCCATTCGCCTTGAGAGAAGAGATCTGCTGTACGAGATCGGACACAGTCACGCTGGGCCGCGCATCCCGCGCAAAGACAACCACCCCGGCAGCGTCCGCCGAATGCTTCGACGCCAGCGCGTCTTGGACATACTTCAGAGCGCGCCCCTGAGCCGCGGGCGTCATGGAGCGCGAAACATCCACCACAAAGATCACGGCGAGACGGTCGGATTTCTGAACAAACGCCGGCCCGGCAAGCGCCGCCACGATCGATGTCAATGTGAGAACGCGCAGCGCAATTGTGATGATGAGGACGCGACGGCGAAGGCCAACGTAGTTGGGTCGCGCCGCCCAGAGTAACAGCAGCAATAAAAGTGGGATGAGAAGAAAGAGGCGGGGTTCTTGAAGGGTCAGCAAGTTAGGATTTCGCCCCTCCGCCCCAATTCTGGGGGATTAAGAGAAGATGCCCCCGGCCCTCACTTCATAGGGGTAGGTTCTTCGATACATCGACTATCGGGTGGCATGTCTGTAGCCCTGGACAGACATGTTTCACGTACGAGGCAGAACGCAGCGTTTCTTCTCGATCGCAGCACATGCCTGTCCAAAGCTACAGGCATGGCACCCGGTGAAGGTTGCCGAACAAAAACCTACCCCTTCACCACCGCTGGCAGGGCGCGCAGGTAGGCCGCCATTTCGTCGAATGTTTCAAATCGCGGGCAGTCGGCGTCCGGGGTGCGGCCGCGCCAGTCGAATAGGCCGGCGCTCAGGCCGGCGGCGCGAGCGCCCGCGACATCGAGTTCGAAGAAGTCGCCGATGTGGATCGTTTCCGATGGCGATACGCCCGCCTGCGCCAGGGCGTCCTCAAAGATTCGCGGATCGGGCTTTGTGCAGCCGACGATGTCGGAGACGGCCAATGCGTCGAGGTAAGGACGCACGCCCATTTCCGTCAGCAGCGTCTCCAGATCGATCGTCCAATCGGAAACGACGCCGATCTTGAAGCCGCGCTCCTTGAGATCTGACAGCAGCTCCAGCGCCTCGGGACGTAACGTGCGGGTGAACGGCGCCTCGGCGTAAGCGGTGCTGAGATTTTCCCAGCCTTCGTCATCCAGCGCTTCGGCGCCGAACTGCTCCAGCAGGACATCCATGCACTGCCGCGCGACGCGCGGATCGTCCTGCGTTTCGCCCTGAACGTAACGTCCCAGCGCGTAATCCTCCACGGGGCGGAAGGCGGCGGACATTTTTTCATGCTCCAGGTCCAGACCGCAGGCTACGGCGGCCTGATGGACGCGGTCGATCTGGCTGGGCGAATCAAAGACCAGGGTGTCGCCGATATCTAAAAAGATCGCTTGAATTGGCGGATTGGGGTTCGTCATCTGATTTTCCTAGGAAATTTCGCCGATAATGGATATAGGTCACAGAGTTCGCCGTACACGGCGCCGCTTCCTGCCCGGCAAGTCAACTATGCGCATCGAATCATCCATGGATATGGGGAGGCCTAGCTTCCCGGGAGCAGCGCTCGGTCTGATCGGCGGCCTTTCGCGCCTTGTCCAGGACAAGGCGGCGTCCGTGCTCGCTGGCGCCGCGCCCACGCCCACGGATCAGCGCACAACCGTCACACTGACGGCGGAGATGCTTCGGACGGAACTGCTTTCCCTGGGCGCTCCGGCGACCGCGCAGAACATGGACATCGCGAAGGCGTTCACGCAGCTCGGCCTGCCGCTCAATTTACAGACGATCGCCAATGCGCACGCATCGCTCGCCGCCGCGCCGGGCGCCCTGCCGATGGCGTTCGCGCTCGCTCGCGCCAATGACCTCCCGACCAGTCCGGCGGCGCTGCGCGCTTTAAGCACAATTATCAATGGGATACCCGCCAGCAAAACCCTGCCGCCAGAGGTCATGCAGTGGCTAGCTCTCAATCTCGAAGCCGGCTCCGACCCCGAATCGCTGGCGCAGCAGCTGCACTTGCAGGCGCGTCAAATCGGGCAGAGCACGGAAAACCGCATTTTGAAAGCCCTGAAGGAAGGCGCAGCGCCGCACGTCATTCGCGACCAGCACTCCACACTTCTCGGCATCGCGGCAACGATCGGCGACCGTAATATCCGTAACGGAGCGGACGCCCTCGCCTCGCACATCGAAGGACAGCAGCTTCTCAATCAGGCGGCGGGACGCGCGCACGACGCCCCCGCGAACATCCCCATGTATCTGGCGATGCCGCTGCAGTTTCCCGGCGAGCAGACGATGGTGGAGATGCATCTGACGCCGTGGGATGACGACGCCGAAGGCATTGACGACATGCCCGATGACACGGCCTATCTCAAGGCTACCATTCGCCTTACCACGACACGCCTGGGCTTAATGGAGTTCATTCTCAGCGGCACCCTCGAAGGCCGTCTCGCCTGCCACGTCCACTGCGAGAAGCCCGCGACGACGCGGCTATTCACCCGTCAAACCGCCGAGCTCAGCCAATCGCTCGCCGCTCTGGGCTGGCCCGCCAGCACGATCACCTGCGCCACCCGCGCCGAATGGACTCCGCTCTGGCACGGCGGCGAAGCCCTCGTCACCCCCCGCGCCTGCGTCGATTGGCGCGTGTAGCAAAGTTAAGACCATGCAAGACCCAACCCAAAAACCAACGACAAAAAACGCCGTAGCGCTGCGTTACGACGCCAAAGCCGGCGACGCTCCCAAGGTCGTCGCCAGCGGCAAGGGATTCGTCGCCGAAGATATCGTGCGCGTCGCGAAGGAAAACAACATCCACATTCGCCAGGACGCCGCCCTCGCCGGCGCACTGTCGAGCCTGGAAGTAGGATCAAGCATCCCGCCGGAGCTGTTTCGGGTAGTGGCGGAAGTGATTTCGTTTGTTTATCGACAGAATGGGAAAATGCGATAGGATGCAGCCCTCACCCTCGGTCCCTCTCCCACCCGGCTAAAGCCTGGGAGAGGGATGTCCAGGGGCAGGGGCCAAACGTATCTTGGCAATAGTCGCTGAAAGAATTAGGCGTACTTGGAGAATTTGGGTTTCTACTTGCGTGGCGGACACTCTTATGATCATGTATCCTGCTGCGGAAAGATACTCATCGCGCTGTACATCGTATTCTTTTGCTTCGGCGGTTTCGTGAACGGAGCCGTCGATCTCAACAATCAAGTTCAGAGACTCGCAGGCAAAGTCCACAATGTAAGGACCGATCGGCCGCTGGCGACGAAATTTCAAGCCTTCAAAGCGTGAACCACACAAATGCTCCCAAAGAATAGCCTCACTGTTTGTCTCGCGACTGCGTAAATCTCGCGCCATTTCCGTTCGCTTATCATCTTGATATCGCATTGCAAAACTTCCCTAACCCAAAGTCAAACACGTTTTGGCCACGATCCCTGGACATCCCTCTCCCAGGCTTTAGCCGGGCGGGAGAGGGACCGAGGGTGAGGGCCGCTTCTTCCGCACAAATACTCCTCGGATCGCCTTCCACTGCCCCATCAGCCATGTCTTCGACATTTCATCACGCCCAAAAATCCCCTGCGGCCGCGTCAGCATCAGCAAGATCAAGAGCAGAGGATAGATGACCAGACGATACTGATCCACCGAGCGCAGGAACTCGGGAAGGGTCGTCAGAAGGATGGCGGCGAGAGTGACGCCGCTGATGCTGCCGAGGCCGCCCAGGACAACCATGACCAGGATGTCGATGGAGCGGACGAAGGAGAACTGATCGTTCGAAAGCGACGGCAGGTAGAGCGCGAAGAGCGAGCCGGCGACGCCGGTGAAGTAGGCGCTGATCAGGAAAGCAATCACTTTGTAGCGGGTCGTGTTGATCCCCATGGACTCAGCGGCGATCTCGTCGTCACGAACGGCGAGGAAGGCGAGGCCGTGGGTGGAGAAGCGCAGAGCGTAAGCCACCCAGAGGATGACCGCGACGGCGACATAGACCCACAGGAAGTTCGTGAGATGTGGCGTCAGGATCGTCGTATTGCCATGTGCGATGCCATTGAACGAAGTTGCGCCGTCGACGGCTTTGATATTGCGGATAATCACCTGGATGATCTGCGCGAAGCCGAGCGTAATGATCGCTAGATAATCACCACGCAGGCGCAGTGACGGCAGCCCGACCACGAGACCGGCGACGGCGGCCGCGAGGCCCGCCGCCGTGGTCAGCACAAAGACCGGGACGATCTGATGGAGGATGGACGGAGACGAACCGTCGATGGGCAGGCCCGAGAAAAAGCGATCGTGGCCGTAGGTGGCGAATGCGGCTGTCACATACGCACCGATCGCGTAGAAACCGATGTGGCCAAGTGAAAATTGGCCGGTAAAGCCGTTAACAATATTCAGAGCCACCGCCAGCACGATATTGATTCCGCAAAAGATCAAAATGCTTTCGCGGTATTGACCGAAACGCGGTCCTTCGACAACGCCGTTCACGACGAGCAGCACGGCGCCGATTACAAAAATCGCAATCAGCTGGCGTACAAACGGGGGGATTTTCTTGATAGCGTCAGGCACGAGCGTACAAATCTCCTAAACCACGTCGAAGCGTCAGACCTTCTCAGGAGCGAACTTGCCCAGCAGGCCCGCCGGACGCACCAGCAGAATCAGAATCAGCAGGAAGAACGCCACGGCGTCCCGGTAAGTGTCCGGCACACCGATGCGTGATCCGTAGGCCACCACCATGATCTCGGCGATTCCCATGATCAGGCC
>JAOQAA010000527.1 GCA_025963815.1 Capsulimonas sp. | reverse complement strand
ATTTATTGATGTCAATGAATTATGGATCGATTGGTAAAAATGTGTTGCTAAAGAGCATTTCTGAGGATGTGCGAAGCCGTTCTTCAAGTGTGCGGCGAACGTCTGCCCACTCGTCGTCGATGATGCTGAACCGAATGGAGTTGCGCTTGCGACCATCGGGCATGATGCGTTCGTGGCGGACGACGCCTTCTTCCTTTGCTCCCAAACGTAAAATGGCGCGGCGGGACTTTTCGTTGAGTTCATCCGTTGTGAACTGCACGCGGACGCAGTTGAGCGTATCAAACGCATAACTCAGCATTAAGAATTTCGTCTCGGTGTTTGCGTATGTCCGCTGCCACGAGGCGGAGAGCCAGGTGTGGCCAATCTCCAGCTTTCGGTTCTGTCGGTCGATTTTCCAGAAGCGCGTGGAGCCGAGGACACGATCCGAGGCGAGGTCTTGGATGACGAAGGGCATCACCGTCCCCGCCGCCCGGCCTGCGAGCGCGGTCTGAATGTAGCGCTCCACGGTTTCCGAAGATGGGACGACCGTAAAGGGTAGATTCCAGAGGTCGCCGTCCGCAGCGGCCTCGATTAGAGCGTCGCCGTCCGACGCCCGCAATGGCCGGAGCTGGATTCTGGGTCCGGTGAGCGTTTCCAGTAAAAATGAGTCCATGCACCATTTTACCTGCGCTGGGGAGGTGGCGGAAAATAAATAAAATTCTAACGATATTTGAATGGCATATATTGATTTTTGTCATTATTCGTGTCATACTCCTCCCAACACATCGCGGATATACTCTGGAGAATCACAACATGAACACGACGAACAATACAATTTTGATTACGGGCGGCGGTTCCGGCATCGGACGCGGACTTGCCGAAGCCTTTCACGCGCTGGGAAATCAGGTCATTATTGCGGGACGCAGTCAGAAGAAGCTGGACGAGACGACTGGCGCCAATCCCGGCATGAACTCGCTGACGGTGGATATGACGGATGGCGACAGCATTTTGGCCTTCGCCGCCCAGTTGACCCAGGACTATCCGGAGCTCAACGTCGTCATCAACAACGCCGGTGTCATGGCTCCCGAAAACCTGCTGGATCAGAAGCCGGGCGTTCCCGACGTGGAAGCGGTGATCGCCACCAACCTGCTCGGCCCCATTCGTCTTACGGCGGCTCTGCTGCCGTCGCTGCTGAAGCAGCCGCATTCGACGATTGTGAACGTCTCCTCTGGACTGGCGTTTGTGCCGCTTGCGATGACGCCGACTTACTGCGCCACGAAGGCGGCTCTGCACTCGTATACGGAATCCCTGCGCTACCAGCTCAAGGCCACTTCGGTGGAGGTGCTGGAACTCGTACCGCCGTACGTCCAGACGGAATTGATGGGGGAACAGCAGGCCAGCGATCCGCGCGCCATGCCTTTGGATGCGTTCCTAGCGGAGGTGATGTCCTTGTTCGCGGTGGATCCCACTCCTGCGGAGATTTGCGTCAAAACCGTCCACCCGCTGCGCTTTGCGGCTGATGGCGGCCAGGAAAAGTACGCCCAGATATTCAACGGGCTGAACGACGCCATGTCGGCTCACTAGAGACGAAATTCATAAAGCCACAAAGCCAGGCCAAGTTCACCAGGAATCCACACGTTTCTGGTGAACTTGGCAATATGGCGCAAAACATATTCCCAATTTCCCTTCGGCAATATGTAATCCCAAGCTTGCTTATGGCGACCATATTTTGCCCTGTCTCGGCTATGGCGGCGACAAAAGCCGTCCGAGCTGAGGAGTTTCTGAACTCGCTAGGCGTCTGTACGCATATGGCCCAGGGGATCGACGATCCGTCGAAAAGCGCGGTTTGTTTGTCGTATCTGGGGGTGAAGAACCTTCGGGACGATGGCAGCCCTGCTCATGTCCCCGATTGGATCAGCGTTTATCAAAAGTCGGGCGTTCGCACCTGTCTGCTGACCAATCACAACATCGCCGAGACCATCAGTATGGCGAAACAGCTGAAGGCGGCAGGCGCTCTTCTGGCGGTGGAAGGGCCGAACGAGCCGAATAACTGGCCGGTGACCTATGAAGGCAAGACGTCGGGGTATGAGACGACCGCGCTGCCGATCGCCCGTTTCCAGAGCGATCTGTACAAAGCGGTCCAAGCCGAACCGAGTTTGAAGGGCGTTCCCATATTTCACACCAGCGAAGCGGGCGGGTCGGAGAAAGACAATGTTGGTCTGCAATACTTGACTGTTCCGTCTGGCGCCAGCGCGCTGACGCCAGACGGAACCCAACTCGCTGACTATGCGAACACGCACAACTATGTTTGCGGCCATAGCAGCAAATTGGTGGACAACATCTGCTGGAACGCCACCAATCCGACGCTGAACGGCGATTGGGATGGACTCTATGTCGAGTATGGCCGCACATGGCATGGCGGCTTCTCGGGCTATACGAACGATCAGCTGATAACTCTGCCGAAGGTTTGCACGGAAACAGGCTGGCAGACACGGGGCGCGAATAGCGTCACCGAGGAGCAGCAGGGGCGCGTATTTCTGAATCTCTATTTAGACGGCTTCAAGCAAAACTGGAAGTACACGTTTATCTATATGCTCCGAGACGACCCGAACCAGGGATACTGGGGATTGTTCGATACGGACTACCATGCGAAGAAGTCCGGTATCTATCTGCACAACATGACAACGATCCTTGCCGACACAGCGCCCATGAAATCGAAGAAAGTTCTCAGCTTGAAGAGCCTTGCCTATTCGATCCCAAACCCACCGGCGACTGTCCACGATTTGCTGCTGCAAAAGAGCGATGGGACTCTGGAATTGATTGTATGGGGTGAACGAGTGACGGGGTCGGATGATATCACAGTGAACTTAGGAGGGGAGTACGCAGGCGTGAAGGTTTACGATCCGACGGTGGGGACGGATCCGACGCAGACGCTGGGCCGAGTCCGCTCCGTCAAGCTCGCGCTGGCCGATCATCCGGTGATCATCGAAATTCCTCGGTAACCAAGAGCCGGCGCTTATTCGGCCTCGTCCGCAAAATAGATTTCCCAGGCTTCAATTTCCAGCATGAGCCGTTCCTGAATAATCATCTCGGGAGACATGCCGCGTTTACGGATCTGATCGTAAATGTCGCCGGCGGCGGGATCGCTGGTGTAGCCATGGGCGCGCATCGCCGCGAAGAGGCATTGGGCGTGGCGCATGTCCTCGGGGCCGCAGCCGGCGACGACGCCCATCTCGAAACCCGTCAATAGTGTGTCCAGGCTTGTGATGTCGTCAGGCCGCCGCAGGAACATGGACGGACGGTTTTTGATCTTGGTGAGGATTTCGACGATCCTCGGCAGTGTGCTCACTCAAATATCTCCATGACGCTGGGGAGCGTCGGTATCTATGAGTGAGCAACTGCAAAATCCGTTCCAAGTCCTTCAAACTCCGTATTTTCTCACTCCGCCGCTCGTACGTGGCGCAGGATTTCCTCGCGCAGGGCGATGAATTCGGCGGAGGCCCGGTCGCGGGGGCGCGGAAGCTCGATCGGGATATCGACCGAGATGACGCCGTTTTGAATGAGGACGACCCGGTCGGCGAGGGCGACGGCTTCTTCGGCGTCATGGGTGATCAGCAGAGTCGTGAAGCCGCGCTGACGCCAGAGGTCTTCGATCAGGCGCTGCATGTCCGGCCGCGTCAACGCGTCAAGAGCTCCGAGAGGCTCGTCGAGCAGCAGAAAGCGCGGGTGGCTCGCGAGGGCGCGTGCAAGAGCGACGCGCTGGCGCTGGCCGCCGCTCAGGATTGCGGGCCAGTCGCCGCCCCGGTCGCCGAGGCCGACGTCATCCAGAGCGGCCTGCGCCTTCGGCTTCCAATCACCATTAAGACCCAGGCCGGCGTTTTCCAAAACGTGCATCCAGGGCATCAGACGCGCGTCCTGGAACATCACACGGACGTCGGGATGCAGAGCACGCAGCGGCGCGTCGTCGATCGCGACTAACCCACTGCTCGCCGGCTCCAGGCCCGCCAGAAGTCTCAGCAGCGTGCTCTTTCCGCATCCACTGCGCCCGACTACCGCCACGAACTCGCCGGGGGCGATATCCAGATCTAAATCGATCAGGACATGATTATTCCCAAACGATTTATGCGCCCCGCGCACGGCGACGCGTGCGCCCCGGGATGTGTTTTTCGTGTCTGTTGTTTGCGGTTTTTGTAAGATCGTGGTCACGTTAGTTAACCCTGCTTTGTTTGTATTGTACATGCCCGTGTAACCCTCTCCGGGTGACCCACCCCCGGCCTTCGGCCGCCCACTCCCTTGAAGCAGGGAAGGGTTGGAAAGAAATACTCGGACGAAAGTCGCCTGCGACATCCATTCCTAATTACCATTCCCTGCTTCAAGGGAGGGGGCGGCCGAAGGCCGGGGGTGGGTCACCCGGAGAGGGTGAGGGCCGAATCTTACTTCCCCGCCCGGCCATATCCCGTGTGCCACGGCAGGAGCACGCGCTCCAGCAGTCGCGCGGCGAGGTCGGCGCCCTTTCCGAGCAGGGCGTAAAGCAAAATGCCGAAGACGACGATGTCGGTTTGCATATACTCGCGGGCGTTGGTCGTCATATATCCGATGCCGGAGTCTGCGGCGACGGTTTCGGCGACGATCAGGGTCAGCCACATCGAGCCGAGGGCGAACCGAAGGCCGATCAAGATGGATGGCAGGGCGGCCGGCAGGATCACTTGCCGGAACAGCCGAAAGCCTTTGATCCCGTAGACGCGGCCGGCTTCCACCAGGGCGGGATCGACGGCGCGCATCCCGTGAAACGTGTTGAGATAGATCGGGAAGAAGACGCCCAGAGCGACCAGCACGATCTTGGTCTCTTCACCGATGCCGAACCAGAGAATCAGCAATGGGATCAGCGCTAGGTGCGGGATGGTGCGCGCCATTTGAATGGTGCTGTCCAGCGTTTGCTCGCTGCGGCGGATCAGTCCATTGATCAATCCGAAGACGAAGCCCAATGAACCGCCAATCGCGAAGCCGGTGAAGGCGCGCTTGGCGCTGATGGCGATATCCGCCGCCAGTTCGGTGTGCGCCAGTAAGACGCCGGCCTTGACGACGCCGATCGGCGACGGCAGAACTTGGGGCGCGATCGTCCCGCGCAGCGACAGCCATTGCCAGACCGCCAGAATGACGAGCGGGACGGCCCAGGGCAGTACGCGTCCCCAAAGATCGCCTGGAGTACGCGTCTTTGACTTGGACGCCGCCGGAATTGTGTTATCTTGCGTGAGAGAGCCGCGCCAAATCCGTCGCGACGCGATGGGTGTGCTCATCGTTGAAATTCTCCTATTTCGGCAGCGCCGCCTGCTTGGCGTCCGCCGAGGAAACAGTCCAGCCTTTCAGATCGAAGTCTGATTTGGCGAGCCCCTGCTGTACGAGAAACGCCTTGGTTCCACCCAGCAGCGCGAGCCCCTTCGCTGTAAATGGCTCTTTGGAATAAAGCGTGATCGGGTAGGAGGCCTTGACGATCTCCACCGGCAGCTTGCTCTGCGCTGTCTGATACTGGTAATACTCTTCGGAATGCGCAATCGAGTAGCCGATCGCATTCGCGCGGGCCTTGTTCCAGATCGTTGGGAAATCGGAGTGAGCCGCGAGATACTTCTCGGAGACTACCGTGACGCTGCTGCCGCTGAGCCCCGGATGCTGATTGGCCTGATCGATGGCTTTGTAACCATGCTGGATCAGAAGCGGGCCCGTTCCGCTCGGGGCCGCGTACGCCGCGATGTCGCCGTGCTGAAGCGCGGCTTCTGCGGCATTGGGCAGCAGATGGATGAACTTGACTTCCTTCGACAGTCCCTTCTCCGCCAGAAGTCCCAACAGATAACGCGCCATGTAGGAACCCTTGGAAGTGGCGACCGTCTTGCCGCGCAGCTCCTCCACGGTTTTGGGACCGTCGGTGCGGGCGATCAGCCAGGCGTTCATCCCGACCGTTCCCTGGTTGATCGCGCGGGTCTTGAGTCCCGCCGCGCGGCCGACGAGGGAAGGTGTGTCGCCATACTCGCCGACATCCAGACCGCCCGCCGCCATCGCCTCATTCAAATCCGGGCCGTTGCCGAAGGGAGTGAACTCGATCTTCGTAATTCCTGCGCTCGCAAGATCCTTGATAAAAGTCCCCTGCTTGTAGGCGAGGCCTTCCGGTCCCGAAGGCTGCTTGCCGGTCGTGCTGATGATGCCGACCCGCAGAACGCCCGCCGCGTCGCCCTCGGCGCCGTTTCGAGAGTTTTCACCTTTGGGGCCGCAGCCGGAGAACAGGATCGGCAGGGCTAGCGCGCCGGTCGCGGCGGCCATCCATCGGCGTTTCGTTCGCGTTTCGTTGTCCATCGTCCTCAACACAAATTCCTTTCGTAATCTACGCCGCAGAGCTTCGGACCCGTCCCCGTCGTAAGGAGCAGAGTTAGGATCGCCCCTCCGCCCCAATTCTAGGGAACCTGAGAAGAGCCCCTCCGCCCCAATTCTGGGGGACCCGATTTCGGACAACGGCATTTTCCGGTCCCCCAGAATTGGGGCGGAGGGGCCGAAGCTTTACGTCTGTTAAAGAGCCGCCCTAGTGCAGCGTCTTGCGTATCTTTTCCTGCATGTATTCCGACGCGTCGACTTTCGCCGCGCCGGGCGTGCGTCCCGGTCCCCAGCCAACCGCCTCGCGGTAGCTGCCGAGCAGTCCCAGATCGATCAGACGATCTTCATTCACCTCGACCGAAGTCTCCGCTTCGGGGGCGACATAAAGGGCGTCGACTGGGCAGTAGACCTCGCACATGAAGCAGGTCTGACATGCGGACTGACGGGCGATCACGGGCGCGCCGCCTTCGACCTCGTCGAAGACGTTGGTCGGGCAGACCTTGACGCAGAGATTGCATTCGATGCAGCGCGATTGGCTGACGAGCTCGATCATGAGATTACCGTTTCTTTCTGGATCATGAAGCCACCGTTTCTTTCGAGGACGGAGCGGCGACGCTGGTTGGGTCGGGCTTGACCCAGACAGTGTCCAGCCCCCCGCTCAGAAGGCGATATTGCAGTTCTGGAGACTGCCCCGGGTGGTCGATGCGCTTGTGCATGCCGCGCGTCTCGGTGCGGACACGGGCGCTGGCGTACATCCAGCGGGCGGTCGCGACCATCGCCGCCGCCTGGCGGGCTTGGAGCGCGCCTTCCGCCGTTGTCGCCGAATCCGGGCGTCCCTGGACGGCCCGCCACAGCCCATTCAGTTGGGTCAACGAATCGCTCAGGCCCTGCTCGGTCCGGAACAGGTTCTTATCATAAGGCGAGACTTCGGATTGGACGGCGCGCACGACCTCAGCGGTCTCGAAGCCTGCTCCCGAAGGTCGCAGTCCAGCGCGACCCGCGCCGCGCAAGCGGCGGCTGTGGGCTTTGTCGCCCAGAGCCAGCGCGTAATCCGCCGCTCCGCCGCCGGCCCAGTATCCCGAGGAGATCGCCCAGGCCGCATTGTGGCTGCCGCCGCCGGTGAGGCCACCGCAGATCAGCTCGCGCGTCGCCGCGTCGCCCGCCGCATATAAGCCCGGAGCGGTCGTGGCGCAGGTCGTGTCAGCGATCCGAATGCCACCGGTGCCGCGCACGGTGCCTTCGAGACGCATCGTGACCGGGAACCGATCCGTGAAGGGATTGATCCCCGCGCGGTCGAAGGGCAGGAAGAAGTTCGCCTGTCCCTTGCGCATCCAGACCTGCGTCTCTTCGTCAGCCTTGTCGAGGCGGCAGAAGACCGGCTGCGTGAGAAGCGTTCGGGCGATCACCGAACGTCCGCGCTGCGATCCCGCGCCTTCAATGATTCGGCCGTCTTCGTAGGTAAACGACGCCCAGTTGTAATAAGCGCTCTTCGTGACTGAGGAGAACGCGGGGGCGAGCGAATAGGCGTTGGAGAACTCCATGCCGCTCATCTCGCCGCCGACTTCGGCCGCCATCAAGCCGCCGTCGCCGGTCAGGACGTTTGTCCCCAGCGCCTTGCTTAGGAACGCGCAGCCGCCGGTGGCGATCACCACGGCCCCGGCCTTGACCGACCAGGGGCGATCATCCTGGCGCTGGACGCCCGCAGCGCCGGCGACCGTCCCATCGAAGTCCAGCAGCAGCTCCAGAGCGGGGCTGTGGTCCAGAATGCGCACGCCGGCCTGTTTGACGATCTTGCGCATGATCTTCATATACTCGGGCCCTTGCAGGCCGCGCCGGACCTGTTCGCCGCGCTCGTTGGTCGGGAACGGGTAGCCCCACTGGGCGAGATGCGCGACGTTTTCATAGGTCTGGTCGAGCACGCGGTCCATCCAGCCATGGTCGGCGAGAAAGCCGCCGAGCGCTTCCCGGCTCGATTTGGCCTTGGCGCGCTCCTCGGGATTGGGCTCGACATACCATACTCCGACGCCCGACGGCGCAGTCGCGCCGCTGCTGCCGCAGTACCCTTTGTCCGCCAGCACCACGCGCGCGCCCTTCGACGCCGCGCTCCACGCCGCCCACGTTCCGGCGGGGCCGCCGCCGATGACCAGCACGTCCGCCGTCAGATCCAGCGGCTCGGCGCCGAGTTTCAAGTTCGATGATATTTCGCTCATTCCGATTTCTCCCGTCGTTCCAATAGTTTTGAAGCTGTGAATGATCGGCTATGCGCCGTTCGGGTCTTCCACGAACCAGCCGCCGGCGGTCGGATGCTGAGCCTGGCTGTAGACGACGCCCGTCGTGCTTTCGACCGGAGTATAATTCGGGTTTCGGTTGGCGCCCGGAGCGCGGAACCACTTGACATGACCGTCGATGAACAGGTAGTTCGAGCCGCCGGTGTGCCGTGCGCGCCCCGAGATGTAGTTGCCGTAATCCGTGACGGCGACGCTGTTGTCGCCCGAAAGAACCGCGCTAATGGTGTCATTACCCGATGTGTTCACCGTGTTGCCGCGTCCTTCGGAGATCAGAACCGTCTGCGCCGGCGTCTTGAAAACGGCGAGTGAGGCGGAAGGCTTATCGAAATCCGTGTTCGGACCGCCGCTTGGCGCCGCCCACACATCGGCGTGAGTGTAGTTTTCATTGATCAGATAGCTCTTGGAAGGAGCCGCCCGGTCGCCCGCCGTCGATCCATTCGGCGTTCCATCGTCATAGAATAGATCGTGCGTTTTGTCCCAGGTCGGGCAGAAGAACACGCTCAAGCGGGACGTTCCCAGGCTGGCGTTCGCGCTGGGGTATCCGCCCTTGATGTAGGGATCGATGTAATACTGCCAGTTCTCAAAATGCGTGGCGTCCACACGGTGGTTCGCCACCGGCAGCAGCTCATCGTAGTCCTGGATATACTGAGCGATGCCCAGGCCAATCTGCTTCTCGTTGGAGGAGCAAGTCGTCTGGCGGGCTTTCTCACGGGCCTGTGCAAAGACCGGGAACAGAATTGCTGCGAGAATCGCTATAATTGCGATCACAACGAGTAGTTCTATAAGCGTAAAGCCTAATTTAGATTTCGTAGCTGAGACAGGCGCCTTGATCTTCACTCTATTTCTCCCTCTTATCATCGACTGACGCCGCTGCCTGACAACACAAGGAGGCCCAAAGCGATACGCTTGGGCCTCCAGATGTCTAGTGAGCGGGATTAACTATTTAGTTACTAGTAAAACTAGTGATGTGGGGATTATACCGGAGCGGATTGGGAATGTCAATAGGGAGTGGCAGAATCTTTTCATGCGGACTTCGTCCGTTCACAGCGTCACAAACGGAGCGAGTTTCGCCAGCTTCTTTTCGCCGATGCCTTTGACGTCGCGCAAGTCGTCCAATGTTCGGAAGCCGCCGTTTGTCTGCCGAAAGTCGATGATGCGCGCGGCCGTGGCGGGGCCGACACCCGGAAGGCGCTCCAGATCCGTTTCGGAAGCAGTGTTGATGTTGATACGCTCGCCGGAGTCCATGCTGACCTTCGCGGGGCGTGGAGCGTGTGATCCCGACCCAGGGAAAGTCGGCGCCATGTTCATGGGCTGGACGTCGCTGGCGTCGACTGGCGGTGGGATTGCGTTGATGGAAGTGGGGAGATTGGGAACCGTGGGGATGCGCGACGCGTGCGCGACCCGTATTGCCGTGTGGCCGATGCTGTTACTGGGTGCGTAATGACGGATCTGGGCGGGATCTTCGTGGCGCTCGGGAACGTAGACCTTCTCGCCGTCCACGAGTGGTTCGGCGAGGTTGACGGCGTCAAGGTCTGCCTTATTCGTCCCGCCGCCCGCCGCATGGATCGCGGCGTCGATGCGGCTGCCGAGGGCAAAATGGTAAAGGCCGGGATTTCGCACGGCCCCGGCGACATG
>JAOQAA010000488.1 GCA_025963815.1 Capsulimonas sp. | reverse complement strand
TCTCGGCGGTATCCGGATGCTGACCGTTCTCTACGCCACGGTGATCGTGATGGCGGTCGGCGTGGGGCTTGCGATCGGCAACTTCCCGGTCGCTGAAGTCCTGCTGTTCGTGATGATGGCGGCGCTCGGCATGGGCAACGGCTCGGTCTTCCAGCTCGTCCCACAGCGCTTCAAGAAAGAGATCGGCGTCATGACCGGTCTGGTGGGCGCGGCGGGCGGCGTCGGCGGCTACTACCTGAACTTTGCCCTTGGACACCTGCACGACATCACCGGCACCTACGCCTCGGGCTTTTACGCCTTCGCCGCCATCGCGGTGGTCGCGTTCATCGTCCTGCGGGCCGTCGCTCCCGGCTGGACCAAGAGCTGGCTCGGCGAAGGCGGCGTCGCCCATGGCGCTTCGGCCCCGGCCGCTCCGACTCAGGAGCGTGTTCTGGTCGGCGCGGAAGTCGCGTAAATTCAGTATAATTGACTGATGTCATTGCCGCGCCATTGGAGGCCGGCGAATGAATTCGCGCCTATAAAAACGGTCACCCGCCTACGCGGGTTCAGAAGTCCACGAAGGTGGACGACCGTACTTCCAGGCGCGAATTCATTCGCCGGCCTCTTGGCTTTCGTCTTCACTGAGGGAGGCGCGTTATCTTTATCGAACAGGAGATCACCCATGTATTCCCAGCCACGACTGCTGCAAGGCGTCTACACATTCCAGGGCCATGGCTACCAGAACCCGATGCTGCTCAGCAGCGAGTTGTCTTATGCCGTTCCGACAGGTAAGCGCGTGCAGCCTGTTTATTTACGCGCCGGCAATTCGACATCCGCCATGGTGTATCTTGCCCTGATGCGCGACGGCAAGCCGATGCGTCTCTTTCCCATCGGCGCGAAGGGCGACATGCACGTCGCGCTTACCGTGATTGAAGATCTGACGCCGGGGACTGTCATCGAAGTCTTTATCGCTGGGCCGGAAGAGACGGCGGGGACGATCGTGGTGGATTTGGGACTGGTGGAAATTTGAGAACTGGATAAGTCGCCAAGACTGCCAACTAGTTGGTAGCCTTGGCGGGCAAAAAATTAGCTCGTGCGAGCGCTCTTGTTCAAACGAAATGCGGCGAGCAGATAATAGAAGGCTCCAAATGCGGAATAGCCCGCCAGGCTTATAATCCCCTTTGTCGGAGAATGGGCGAGCGCGATGAATGAGATGCCGGCGAGGATGGATTGGCCGCCGCTCAGGATCATCGGCCACTGGCCTCCCAGTTCTTTTCGGCGGCTCAGGCCAAGCGTCAGCTGGATCGCGCCGGTCAGGATGGCCCAGGCGCCGAAAACGGTCAGCGTGGCGGGCGCTCCTTGAGCCAGTGTCAGGCCGACGGCCAGTGTTGTCGCCACGCTGATTGCGATATTGATATACTGAGGCGTTTTGGAACTGGCCCTGCGATTGGCGCGAATATCTAATATTGTCCCGACGACATCCCATGCGGGATAGATCAGCAATAGAGCGGCGGTGATGGCTGGGGAGGTCTTGACGAATGACGCAAGCAAGCTTACCCAGACGATGGAAAACGCGGCGCGTGTAAAGTACAGAGTACGCAAAGCGCGTGCGGTTTGTGCGGCCTCTAATTGTGGAGACAGTTCGGAGGTGGTCATGGTGTGTGATCCTTGTCGAAGCGACAGCGCGTTGTTTATTGCGCGGATTTCGCGGCCTGCTCAATCACGGCGGCGACGTCCTTAGGCCGTGAGATAAAGGGAACGTGGCTCGACTTCACTTCCGACGTGTGCGCGCCAATTCGCTGTGCGTAAAAGCGCTCGAGATCGGGATTGATCGCCATATCGTTCTGGGCGACGATATACCAGGAGGGGATCGTTTTCCACGCCGCGATGGGGACCGATTGGCCGAATACGGCGCTGGAGACGGGCTTTTGTACTGCGGACATAATTTGCGCTTCGCCCGCCGGCACGTCGGCGCAGAAGAGTGCATGGAACTTCGTCCGGTCGACAGAGAGGAAGCCCGCGCTGTCCGGAACAAACGCCTTTAACAATGGCGCTGGATACTTCTCTGTAAACGCGCCCAGCGGTTCGCCGGCCTCAGGAGCGAAGGCGGCGATATAGACCAGCGCTTTGACATTGGCTTCGTCCACGCCTGCGCCGGTAATGACTGCGCCTCCATAGGAATGTCCGACGAGGACGACGGGGCCTTTCTGAGCGTCGATCACGCGCTTGGTCGTCGCGATATCGTCCGGGAGCGAGGTCAGCGGATTCTGTACGGCGATCACGGGATAACCGTCACGTTCTAAGATCGGGATGATATGGCTCCAGCTCGATCCATCCGCGAACGCGCCATGGACGAGGACAATTGTCGGTTTGGGATTTTGATCCTGTGCGCCGGTTTTGGCGGGAGCGTCGGCCAGAACCGAACTTGTGGAGAGAACTGCGGCAATCGCCGCGGAGGTAAAGATGCGAAGTTTCATTTTGTTTCTTCTTTCGTGATGTAAGTCAATCGTTGGGTCAATGAGCGGACGGCGTCAATCGCCGCAGCGCTTCTTCCGTGACGCTGGCAAAGGATGTGACGTTTCCATAGGCTCGTGCGGCAAGCATCGCGCCGTGGACGGTCGCGATGAAGATTTCCGCCTCCAGAGGGGCGGGTTTTTCGAGGTGAATGAGATTTTGTCGACTCCCTTCTTCCATCGTCTCTTGAAGCCAATGGGTCAGTTCCACAAAGTGGCCGCGCACCTCCGCACTGACTTCGTCGGGGAGCGTGGGGATTTCCGCCGCGAGCAGCGCGCAGACGCAGAAGGGGTTGGTCTCCTCACGAATGCAAGTCTCCCAGTAACCGACATAGGCTTGAAGCCGCGCGAGCGGATCGGGCGCGTTCGATTTCATGTGCGCCAATCCCATTCGCACTTGCTGGCGGTACCGAAGCAAGAGCGCTTTCACAAGGTCCGCTTTGGTGTGAAAGTGGTGATGAATACTCGCCTTCGTGATGTTCACAACAGACGAGATATCGGCGTAGCTGAACGCGTTATAACCGCGTTCGACCATCAGGGCCTGTGCGCAATCGAGGATGCGGTTAGCGGTATCGGTGGTTTGCATGCACTTATTCTACCTACTAGTTGGATGGTTGTCAAGCGGCGTTAAGAATTTATTTTACCGATTGCTGGAAACACGGCGGAAACATTGCCGTTCTATACTGTGACTGTTAAGCCGTTCGCAGTGCTGCGATGGCCTTGAACACTCTGCACTGAAGCCCCACTTCCCGGCAATGTCGCCCTCACTCATGCAAGTCGGTTCGCTCGATTCGAGCGGCTGGCGACGCTGGCTGACGAGGCGCTCCCGCCGGAGCTTACTCCTTCGTACAGCCTCACCATTTTCGAGCCGCCGTCCCACCAGGGCGACGAGACCGGGCGCCGGACAGGCGAAAGGCACGCAGGATGAACACCAAGCAGAAATTAGTTGTGATCGGGAACGGCATGGCAGGCGCGCGCACGGTCGAGGAGATCCTTGCCCGAGGGGGCGCGGAGCAGTTCGACATCGTGATGTTCGGCGATGAGCCGTACGGCAACTACAACCGTATTCTTCTTTCCAACGTTTTGAACGGTTCGCAGGACGCTAAAGAGATTTTCTTAAATCCTCTGGAGTGGTATGCGGAGAACAACATCAATCTGCACGCCGGTGTTCGCATCTCGGCCATCGATCGGGTGGCCAAATGCGTGATCGATACGAACGGCGCCGTGACTTCCTACGATAAGCTGATCATTGCGACGGGAAGCCGCGCCTTCGTTCCTCCCGTTCAGGGGCTGCTGAACGAAGATGGAACGGACAAACACGGCGTTTATGTCTTCCGGACCATCGATGACTGCCATAAGATCGCTGGATACGCCACCAAGTGCGCCCGCGCCGCTGTCATTGGCGGCGGCCTGCTTGGCCTGGAAGCCGCGCGCGGCCTGATCAACTACGGCGTCGAGGTGCATGTCGTTCATCTGGCGAACCATCTGATGGAGAACCAGTTGGACGCGCCCGCCGGAGCTATCCTGCGCAATACGATGGAGAAGATGGGCGTTCATGTCCACCTGGGCAAGTCGACGTCGGCGATCCTTGGCGACGACAGCGTGACCGGGCTGGCTTTCAAGGACGGTGAGGATTTGGCGTGCGACATGGTCGTCATCTCCGCCGGCATCCGCCCGAATTCCGAGATCGGCCGCGAGTGCGGCCTGACCGTGGAGCGGGCGATTGTGACCGACGATCAGATGCGCTCGATCGACGATCCCGATGTCTTCGTCGTCGGCGAGTGCGCGCAGCACCGGGGCCGTGTCTATGGTCTGGTGGCGCCGCTCTGGGAGCAGGGGCGCGTGCTGGCTGACGTGCTGACCGGGGCCAACCCGAAGGCGGAGTACCACGGGTCGAAGCTCGCGACAAAACTCAAAGTCATGGGCGTTGAGCTGGCGTCGATGGGCGTCACCGAACCGCCGCTCCCCACGGATGAAGTCCTGCACTTCGCCGATCCCAAGCGCGGTATTTATAAGAAGCTGATCGTGCGAGACGACCAGCTGATCGGCGCCATCCTGCTCGGCGACTCTTCCAAAGCCGCGCCGCTGATGCAGCATTTCGATCACGGCACGAACCTGCCCGAAGACCGCACCTCCCTGCTGTTCGACCTGGGCGCCGTCCCGGCGGCGGCTTCGCTGCTGGAGATGCCGGACGCCACGCAGATCTGTAACTGCAACGGTGTCAGCAAGGGGCAGATCCGCAAATGCGTCGAGGGCGGCAAGCGCTCCCTCAAGATGGTCATGGAATCGACGCGCGCCGGTATGGGCTGCGGCTCGTGCAAGGCGCTGGTCAAAGACGTGGTCGAATGGGTCTGCGACGGCCAGATCGAGGAAGATCCTTCGGTCCACTACTACGTTCCAGGCGTCCCGCTGCCGAAGCCCGAGTTAGTCGCGGCAATCAAAGAGCAGAATCTCAAGAGCGTTTCCGCGATCTTCGCCGCGCTGTCGGACGGCGTGGAGGAAGTTGGCAGTAAGATGGCGCTGTCGTCGCTGCTCAGCACGATCTGGGGCGCGGACTACGCCGAAGAGCGCGATGCACGATTTATTAACGACCGCGTTCACGCCAACATCCAGAAGGATGGAACGTTCTCGGTGGTGCCGCAGATCAAGGGCGGCGTGACCAGCGCCGACCAGCTGCGCAAAATCGCAGACGCCGCCGACAAGTACAATGTCCCGATGGTCAAAGTCACCGGCGGCCAGCGCATCGACCTCGTCGGCGTCCGCAAGGAAGACCTGCCGAAGATGTGGAAAGACCTGGGCATGCCTTCGGGGCACGCTTACGGCAAATCCTTCCGCACGGTCAAGACCTGTATCGGTACGGAGCTTTGCCGCTTCGGCGTCGGCGACAGCACGGCGCTAGGCATCGCCATCGAATCGCGCTTCGCTGGGATCGAAAGCCCGGGCAAGATGAAGCTGGCGACCGCCGGCTGCCCGCGTAACTGTTCGGAGGCGATGGTCAAGGATGTGGGTGCAGTGGCCGTTGAAGGCGGCAAGTGGGAGATTTACATCGGCGGCGCCGCCGGAGCGCACGTCCGCAAGGGCGATCTGCTCTGCGTCTGCGAAAGCCATGAAGAAGTTCTGACGATCATTGGCCGCTTCATGCAATATTACCGCGAGAACGCCAAGTGGCTGGAGCGTACCTCCGGCTTCGTCCCTCGTGTCGGTCTCGACAAGATCCGCGACGTTGTTGTGAACGACAGCGAGGGGATCGCCGCCCGGCTCGACGCCGCGATGCAGAAATCCGTGGACGACTATGTCGATCCGTGGCTCGAAGCCGAGCAGCCCGTTTCGCCCAACCAATTTGTCACGACCCTGCCCATGGTCACAGCGTAATCTATAGGTAACAGCATGAACACATTGATTCCCAGCGAATACTGCCTCGGCCCGGCGTCACAGATCCCGATTGGCGAAGGGCGCGAATTTCTCGTCGGCGAAACCAAGATCGCCGTCTTTCGATCCCGCAACGGCGGCGTCTACGCCACGCAGCCGCTCTGCCCCCACCGAGCCGGCCCGCTCGTGGACGGCTTGATGGGCGGCAACATCCTGGCGTGCCCCCTGCATGCTTGGAAGTTCGATCTCAGCACAGGGCAGCCCGTGCTCGGCGACTGTGGCCTGACGACGTATCCGGCTCGGGTGACCGAAGAAGGGGATCTTTGGGTGGAGATGGCGTAAGGACCTCATTGCCCCTTCGCCTCAATTCGTGTGGATGTTTGGCCCCTCCGCTCTGGGAGAAGATGGCCCCTCCGCCCCAATTCTGGGGGACCGGAAAATGCCACTCTCCGAAATCGGGTCCCCCAGAATTGGGTCGGAGGGGCCAAACACCCACATGAATTGGGTCGGAGGGGCCTTCTGAAATCTGCTCCCCCGCATTGACGCCCCCGTCTCCACAATGCTATAATTTCCTATCTCCCGGCTCGCCCGGAGTCCGATGTCCGATCCAGTGAAGAACCGCAGTGACGCGGTTGGATTTCCCAGGGAAACCGACACGCAGCATGCAGAACATACTGGTATACGCTCCGATGGAGCTTGGCGGACCGTCCACCCCAATCGCGGAGGTGCTGACGGAGGCTGGGCACATCGTCTTTCGCTCTTCCATGGACCGTGGGTCCGACGCTATCGATGCGCTTTGCCGCGCGTTTGAAGGCCGTCCGCCGGATGTCCTCCTCGCCGACCTTTCCACGACTTACGACTGCCTGGCGATCCGGCATGTCATCCGTCTGCTTCAGCAGGCGTGGGGCGACGACATGCCGCGCCCTGCGTGCCTTGCGCTGCTCGACACACGCCATCTCGCGCAGCCGGACTGGCTCGCCGCCGTGGACGATTTTATCCTGCCGCCCTATACGCCCCGCGAAGCGCTGGCGCGCATCGACCTGCTGCTGTTCCGCAAGCGGCATGTGCTGTCGGGCGACACGCTGTCCCTAGCCGACCTCACGCTGGACCTCGCCGGCGGACGCGCCATGGACCCGGAAGGCCGGGTTCTGCCCTTGACGCCGCGTGAATACGATCTTCTGAGGTTCTTAGGAACGCACCGGGGCAAATTCTTCGCACGCGATCGATTGCTGGATATGGTCTGGGGAGTGGACTTCGACGGCGGCGAGCGCACGGTGGACATTCATATCCGAAGACTGCGCGCTAAGCTGCCGCCCATCACGGCGTCCCTGCTGGAGACCCGGCGTGGGGTGGGATATGGTCTGCTGCCGCCGGGGATTTGAGGGCTAATCGCCGCCCAGCCGGTACCCAAAGCCGCGTACGGTTTGGACGTATTTCGGATTGTCGGCGTCCACTTCGATCTTCTGCCGCAGGCGGCGAACGTAGACGGCGAGCGCTTTGATTCCCATTTCCGGAGAACATCCCCAGATCTGCTGGAACAGCCAGCCTTTGTCCAGCGCCGTGCCCAGGCTGCGGGCCAGCAATAAGAGAAGCTCGAACTCGCGGTCGGTGAGGTGAGCGGGCTCCCCGCGCACGACGGCGTCGCGGATGCGGGAATCGACCGTGAGGCTGTCGTCCACCGTGATCTGGTCGATCTGGTCGCCCGAAGTGTTGTAGTCGCGCGTGCGGCGCAGGTGGGCGCGCAGGCGGGCCAGCAGCTCGGCGGGATCGAACGGCTTGGTGAGATAATCGTCGGCGCCCGACTCCAGGCCAGTGACCTTCTCGATGGACAGGCTGCGGCCCGTCAGCATGATGACGGCGCCGCGCCATCCGAGAGAGCGCAGCTCGCGGCAGCAGTAGAAGCCGTCGCGGCCCGGAAGCGTCACGTCCAGCAGCGCGAGATCGAAGGACGGATCTTCGCGAATCAGATCGATTCCCTCTTCCGCCGTGCTCTTCGCGACGATGTAATATTCCTCCCGCGCCAGCAGGCGAGTGAGCGACTGCGCGATCGCGCGGTCGTCCTCCACGATCAAAATCTTACCCGCCATGGTTTTTTTCCTCTTCCGGAAGCCAGATTGAGAACTGCGTTCCGGCGGCCGAGCTTCGCACTTTCATTACCCCGCCATGGTCCTGAACGATGCGGCGGCTGGAGAACAGTCCCAGACCGGCGCCGTTCTCTTTGGTAGTAAAGAATGGATCGAACAATCGCTTGCGGATAGTGGCGGGGATGCCGGGACCGGTGTCCGCGACCCGCAGGCAGGCGCCGCCCTTGTTGCGGGACAGCGAGATCGTAAGCGTTCCCCCTGCGGCGTGCATCGCCTGGACACCATTCAGCGCGAGGTTTACGAGAACTTGGTCGAGCTGCCCAAGGTCCCCGATAATCGTTGGGACATTACGCCCTAATTCCACCACGACGGATACATTTTCCTGCGTCGCCTGAGGCCGGAGCAGGTCGGCGGTATGCTCCACAAGCGCCGGCAGATCAACCGGAGCGAGGTGCATGGCGTGCGGGCGCGCGATGCCGAGCAAACGGTGGGTGAGAAGCGAAAGGCGGTCCAGCTGCTTCTGCATGACGTCGAACGATTCGGCGCGCAGCGCGCGGTCGTCCTGATCGGCGAGGGACAGCTCGATGGCGAGCGGAGTCAGGATATTGCGGATATCGTGCGCGACGGAAACGGCAAGCAGGCCCACGGCGGAAAGCTTTTCCGATTCTAGGAGCTGAGCTTGGGTTTGATGGAGCACGCTCTCCACTTTGTTCAGGCGGCCGTGCGCGCTCTTGAGGGCGTTGGCGAGTTCGCGTGACTGTTCGCGCAGCTGGTCCGCCTGAAGCCGAACCTTCATCTCCAGGCGCCGCGTGCGCGTGATGTCTCGGAAGGTCCAGAGGCGGCCGATCACAGCTTTGTCGTCGTCTAGAACGGGGGCGGTGTAGCGCCGCAGCAGGCGGTATTTCGGAGCGAGAATCTCGATCTCGTCTTCGCTTGTCATGGTAGGATCGGCGTAGATCTTATCCAACGTCTGGACAAATTCGTCTGGGTTTTTGATACGCGGAAGCATCTGTACGCGGACTTGCTCGGGGCCGCCATTGAGCGCTTCGACGACGTCAAATCCGAAGATTTCGCCGAAGCGTGGATTGCAGATCAGGTCGCGACCGGTGGAATCCGAGAGCAGCACCCCGTAGTCGGACGCACGCAGCAGGGCGCGCAGCAGGGCGAGCTCCTCGCTGGAGGACATTGAGGTCCCGCTGGTGGCCAGAGATTGATTTTGCGCGCGCGCGCTCATGATTGTTCCGGTTCGTACGTACGGATCTTATTGAGCAGAACGGAGAGAGCCCAGCCGCCGAGGAACACCGCGACGATCACAAATCCCAGTCGCTCGTCCAAATACTGCCAAATATGCCCCTTGGGGGAAATGTCGATGTGAAAGAGCGTCAGCATCTCCTGGGTCGCGATCACGAACGCCACCGCCACGGAAATCAGGGTAATGCTCAGATTATAGTAAAGTTTGCGGACCGGTTTGATAAACGCCCAGCCGTAGGCGCCGACCATCAGGACGCTGTTCAAGGTGTCGATCAGGCACATTCCCGCTGTGAAGAGCGCCGGCAGCAGCATGATCACCCAGAACGGCGTGCCTGCCTGCCCGGAATGCGCCGACATCCCCAGCAATCCCACTTCCGTCGCCGTGTCGAACCCAAGGCCGAACAGAAATCCGACCAGATACATCTGACGGCTGCCATTCACCATGCGCAGTATCGGCCGGAACAGGCGCGCGAGAAGTCCGCGCTGTTCCAGCGCATGGTGCATGGCTTCCTCATCGAGATCTTTTCCGCGCGCGAGGGCGCGCAGGCGTGTGATCAAATCGATCAGGACGACCAGGTTGACGATGCCGATGATGTAAAGAAACGCGCTGGAAACGAAGGTTCCCACCTGCGAGCCGATCGCGTGCCAGCCCGCCATATGCTGCTGCACATAAGTGGCGGCCAGCGCGAGCGCGGCGCAGAGAAGAATGACAATGGTGGAGTGGCCGAGCGAGAAAAAGAAGCCGACGCCGATCGGCCGCTTTCCTTCCTGCATCAGCTTGCGAGTTGTGTTGTCGATGGCCGAGATATGGTCGGCGTCCACGGCGTGGCGCAGTCCAAAGGCGTACGCCAGCCATCCCGTCGCCAGCAGCGCCGGGTAGGTGTGTGACGCCGCCCACGTTACGATCCAGAGGAGAATATTGATGGCCGTGAGCGCGCCGACCAGCAGAGCGACCCGGCGCTTCGTATGATCGAGAGTATTCAAGAGGAACAGCAATCCATTCTAATGGGTATGTGGCGAAAGCCACGCCTTCAAACGTGCGCTTGACAGGAGCCCGGGACTTGCCGGTCTCGTCTTGCGGGAGCGCAATCCAACACGGAAACGACGGCGGATTTGTTCCGCCGTCGTCTCAGAGTAATCCGCGAAAGAGTTTGCCAGCTCGCTTCGTCTCAGTCTTAAACAGCGTGCGCGGCGAATTTGTTCCGCGCGGCGCAATCTCGCCAACGATATTGAGAGAGGCGCTAGATGGCTGCTCCGCCGACTGCCCGGATGATCAGTACGACGCCGATGGTAGTCACGGCGGCGGCGCTGAAGATCGGCATGAAGCGCGTGAAGGCGTCGCTGCGTGGAACGCGCTCCAGCAGCTTCGACGCCGACACCACCGCGACGCCGATCGCGATCAGCACGGCGGCGAGACCGATGCTGAACGATGTGATCAGC
Source organism: Capsulimonas sp. (assembly GCA_025963815.1). Taxonomy (GTDB): domain Bacteria; phylum Armatimonadota; class Armatimonadia; order Armatimonadales; family Capsulimonadaceae; genus Capsulimonas. Next base: position 4,417 of record JAOQAA010000488.1, on the reverse strand, counting down.
AGCAGTCCATACGCCACCCGGTGCAGCGCGATCGCCGAAAGCAAAACGACAAGCGCCGAAGGGCAGGGGACGATGCCGCCCGAAATCCCCAGCGCAATCAGCGACTTTGCCGTGATCGGTCCATCGGGAACGTGGTGATGGTGGTGATGTCCGAAACCGTGTGAATGTCCACCGTTATGGCTATGGGAGTGCCCGTGATCATGATCATGAGAATGCGCATCATCATGTGTATGTCCATGATCGTGGCTATGATCGTGTGGATGGTCATGATCATGCGTGTGGTCGCCGACGGCCGCCATTGCCAAAACCGGCGCATGTGCATGCTCGTGAGTATGCTCAAGGTCATGAGTATGATCGTGATCGTGAGAATGCCCGTGTCCGTGTGAATGTCCGGTGTCCAGGCCCCGGATGCGGCTGTAGAAGAGCCAGAGGCCGACACCGAATACGGCAAGGCCGCTGATGACGCTGAGAATGGGGAAGAGCTTCTCGGGGACGATATACTGCGAGGCGAACAGCGTAATCAGGCCGAGCGCGAAGACCCCGAGGGTATGCGTGATCGTCACCACGACGCCGAGCAGAAACGCGTGCTTGACCGTGCCGCGCGTCCCCACCAGATACGCCGCCACCATCGTTTTGCCATGACCTGGCGAGAGAGCGTGGAACGAGCCGAAGACAAACGCGACCAGAAGTCCGAGCAGCATTACTCCCGGCGTCAGGTTCTTCGCCGCGATCGTCTGGGTGAAGCGGTCCTGCGGGGTGCTGCCGTTCGTCGCGGCGGCCGATGCGGACCCGGTGGTTGGGGCCGGCGCGACACTGGCGGCCGTCATCGCGCCTAACGGCGCATCGGAAACGGTGAATGTCGCTGACGTCTCCTGCAGCGGCGACATCGCCGTGACGCTCGGATAAGCCGTGAGCTCCTTGGTCCGGTCCCGCGCGGGTACGGAGGAACCGCCCAGATAAGCTCGAGATCCAGCCGCTGCGACGATCTCTTTCCAGCCCGTGCGCTCGGCGTAGTTGCCGTCTTTGTAGGCGATGGCGTGCGCGCCGGCGGCCAGTGACGTGGGCGATTTCAGATTTATCACCAGCCGAATAGTGTCCAGACCGCCGGCGCCTGGGCGGAACGCCAGTTTGCTGTCCACGACGTCAAGAGTGACGAGCTTGCCGTCCGCCGTCAAACTCAAGCCCTGAGCAAGCTCCGGAGCCTTGATCTGGAGATAAACGCCTTGCTCGGCGCTGGAAATCTTGCCGTCGGAATTGGTGTCCATGGCGGCGCGTTCAGCCACGGTGGGGATCTCCGCCATATCCAGCACGTAGAAGATCTGCATGCCGGCGTCGGCCGCCGTGATGCGGCTGTAGTGGCTGATCGAGAAGTTCCCCATTGGGTGCGCCCCGGCGGGCGTCGTCAGGACGGCTGCTGTGAGCAGCGCGGCGCTGATCGCCGTGGTCATGAAACGTCGGAAATTCATGGGACCTCTTAGCTCCTGGGTTTGGGCGGGTTCTGTGTCGAAATTGGGAACTGGACCGCCGACGTGCCAGGCGCGTTCAGCTTCGCCAGCGCCAGACGCGCTTGTTTGGGCGCGAACGGGTTCCAGTAAGGGTTGAGCGCCAGCGCCTTCGCGAGATGCGCGCGTGCGCCGTCGCGATCGCCGAGCGCCTGCGCGATCATGCCTGCGTGATATTGCATCTGCGCGTCCTGAGTGCGCCATGCCAGCGCCTTGGCCATCGCCGCTGATGCGCCGCGCAGGTCTCCAGCCTGATAGCTGGCCCAGGCGAGCGTGTCGTAGGCGAAGACGTCGTGACGGATGGTCAGTTCATGGCGTGCGATTTGGACGGCTTGCGCGAGATGAACGTGGTGATCCGCGCAGTAGACGGCGCGCTGCCGGTCGTAGACACCGCCTTGCGCGCGGGCGATCCGGCCGGCGGCGTCCACCATCGCGTATTGCACCTTCGCTTGCCGGGCGTCTCCCGAGGCGGTGTAAGCGTCGCCGAGCAGCGCGAGCGTTTCGGGTGTCGGAACGATCGCCGCCGAGCGCGTTCCCCATTGGATCGCCTCCGTATAATTCCCCTGGCCGGCGCAAAGGCGCGTGAGGAAGGTCATCGAGCGGTAATCATTTGGAAACACGGCGACGGCGGCGAGATAGGCTTTCTTGGCCTCATCGGCGCGCCCCAGGGCGCCGAGCATATTGCCTTCACGCATGTGATACCAGGCGTTGGCGTCGGCGGACATTTCGAGGTTTGCGTCGGCCAGCGTCCGAGCTGTCTGGATTTGCGCGAGGGCGCCGTCGAGATTGCCGGTCAGCTCCATCAGGCGTGCGGTCATCGCCAGCGTGTGGGAATCGTGATTGTTCACGGCAAGCTTCGCCATGCCGTGAGCGGCGACTTTGTAATCGCCCATCTCGGTATTCAATTCCACCAGAAGGGACTGTGCGGACGCGCCGCTCGGGTCGGCCTTCACGATCTTTTGGGTGAGGGCGAGCGATTCGGGAAATCGGTGCTGGGTGAACAGGCTCTGCGCAAGCTGATTGTACGCGGCCATATTGCTGCGTGTGCGGATCGCCAGGGACTTGCGCGCCATGGCTTCGGAGCGCGTGGCGTCGGCGATATCTCCGGTCTCGCGGCAGCGCTGCGAATACAGGCCGGCGAGCAGCGCGCGGCCGATGGCGTCCTGAGAATCGCGCTGGATGTTCTTCTCGTAAAACCGGATCGTCTGCTCCAGACGATCCGGATCGTAGGCTTCGCGCTGCGCGGCCGCAGCGACGGCGCGCGCGCGTGGCTGCGCCTTCAGGCTGGTCCAGGCCCAGCCGGCGAGACCTAACACGGCGGCGGAAGCGGCGGCGACGGCGGCTCGTTTCATTTGAATGCTCTGCTCCACATTCCTGAGTTCTCGATCGCGAAACATAAATTCGTCCCCCGGCAAGCGCCGGAGGACGAATGGTTGGTTTACTTAGGTGAGCCTAAGTAAGGGAACGTGCTGGTGAAGTGCTTCGCGCCGCGACCAACGTTGTCGCTGACCAGAGTCGGGATTTCCTTGCCGTCGTCCGGAGCCAGTCCAAGAGTCGGGATGGTGTTTCCGAAGATCACGCCCAGGGACGTGTCCACAACGTCGTCGGTCAGGGCGCGTCCGCCGAAGGTTCCGCCGGTCGCGCCGCCGGTTTCCACGCCCAGGTAGGTGGCGTTACCGCCCTGGCTGAGGTCCGCGATCATGACGTCCGGAACGAGGACGGCCTTGACGACATCGGTGATCGCCTGCGAGCGGCCGGCGGTTCCCGTCATGAAGCTTTGAATATCGTTCGCAAGCTGCGAAGGGTCGTTGGTCGGATTGTTTTGGTCGTTGACCTGATGCCGATTGTTAGCGACTGTGGCGAAGACTTCGTTGACTGCGGGACGCGCCAGGCGATCCACCTGGGTGAAGGTCTGCGTGCTTCCGCCGCCTCCGCCGCCGTTATTGTCGCTGCCGCTGCATCCCGCCAGGGCGAGGGCCGCGAAGCTCGCCGCCACGCCGCAGAGCATGATTTTTTTATGTAACATCGTTCTCTCTTCTCCTGAAAAAATGGCGCTTACTTGCTGGTGGTGCACCAAACGTGGATCTTCTTATTCGTTCCCGGAGCCAGAAGCGCCTTCGGAAGCTCCACAACGATTGAAAGAACGTTGTACGGAGCAAGGAAGTCCTGTGCGGCGCCTGGGGCGCGCCAACTGGTCGCTTGCGGCACGTTCGGGTTGGAAACCGGCACTCCGTTGATCGGCGTCGCGCGGTCTGGGAAGATCGTGAAGAACTGGTTCAGGTCGAAGAAGAACGGATCTTCACGCGCGCCGGCGAATACTTTGATTTCGGGGCTCGGTGTGAAGCCGTGATTGATCACGCCTGTCGTGACGTACGGCTGCAGCGCCGTGGTGACTGTTCCCGTGCGGTCGGGCTTCGCCGGTCCGGCGATCATGACTTGCTGGGTGGATCCCGTTCCGGTGAAGCGCGCCTGGATCACCAGATCCTCGATGTTATCACCGGTGTTGTCGATCTTGAATTGATAGAGAACGCTGGGGTCGAACGTCGTGCTGGAGCCGCCGCCGCCAGGGATCAGCGGGTGGACATCCATCGCCAGGACGACCTTGGTCGAGTCGGATGGGGAGGGGAAGATAAAGACATCGGTGAGGTCCGTGCCGGGCTGAGCGGCAATCGCCGGTGTGTCTGCGTGGTCCGATCCACGCGCCTTCATCACCAGACCGGCGGGAATGAGCGCCGCGCCCGCCGCCGTGAGCAGTAAGATTTGTTTTCGAGAGAGTGCCATGCGTGTCTCCTTGTCGAGCTTCGCGAACAAGAATGCGGGCCGAATGGGGATTTGGAGAAAGTCCTCGCCTCACCCTGCCTGTCTTCCATACCGCCTGAGTTTACCAGTCGGGCTGTGACGCTTGTTGCGAGTCG
>JAOQAA010000465.1 GCA_025963815.1 Capsulimonas sp. | reverse complement strand
CGCTATTGCAATCAAGCGCGCACGTGAGATCGCTCTGCTGCCTTTTGTCAAAGAGTAAGCTTGGCGTTATCGCAAAGCCCCGCCGATTTTTCGGCGGGGCTTTGATTTTTTGTGTCCCTATGGAAATATCCCCGCAATTTTCTCATCTGTCCTCCTTCCGCTCCCATCCGACAATCTTGAATATGTATACTGTGTCGTTGTCTCAAGAAATCGGACCTCCCCCGATGAACCGGCGCTCTCATCCGCGGGTTCGGCTTGTCTGTCCGGCGGTTGTCTGGATGGCTCCCGCGTTTGAGGATGAACTATCGCCGCCCGCCGATCAGGACATGGGAATGCGGGTCGTTCAAGTCGACAGCATGAGCCTGGGCGGTCTGTCGTTTGTTTCCATCGGCTCCTTGCCTGTCGGCGCGCCCATTTGGGTGCGCGTCCGCCTGGGAACGAAGGCGTGCCAGTTCAAGGGCGTCGTGCGCCGAATCGCGCCCGCTGTTCAGGCGGGACGGATGCATCATCGATGCGGCGTCCAGTTTCTGCGCAGTCAGCAAACCGCGCATGCGATCTCCGTGATTTCCAGCTTCATGGAAATCGCCAGTCGTCGTCAGTCTCATTAACTCCATCCCCTCTTTTAGCCTTTGTCGTATCTGTGCTTGAGCGGCGAAGGCTTGACTCGCACCCGTTTCTCAGGTAGCATTCCGACAATGGATAGCGTACATATTTTGGGACTGCGCGTCGACCGCTCGGACATGTCCGGCGCGCTGGCGCAGATCGAACAGTGGATCGCGCAGCGCGGGGCGCCGAAACACGTGGTGACCGCCGACGCGTCGATGGTGGTGCTGGCGCACGGCGACCCGGAGCTTGCCCGGATCGTGGAGAACGCGGACCTCGTGACGCCGGACGGCGCGGGGATTTTGTGGGCGTCCAAGCTGCTGCGCAGTCAGATCACGAATAAAGTGTCGGGTGTGGATTTGGTCTCCGAAACCTGCCGATTATCGGCGGAGCGGGGATATCGGATTTATTTTTTGGGAGCCGCTCCTGAGGTCGCCGCGGAAGCCGCGCGAAACCTGGAAGCCAAATATCCTGGGGCCAAGATTGTGGGAACGCGGGATGGCTACTTCAAGCCTGAGGAAGAGGGCGAAGTGGTTCAGGCGATCCGGGACGCCTCTCCGGATGTCCTGTTTGTCGCATTTGGAATCCCCAAACAGGAAAAATGGATCACACGCCTGAAGGAAGAACTGGGCGTGCCGGTGTCGCTGGGGATCGGCGGCTCATTCGACGTCTATTCGGGACGAGTCAAGCGGGCGCCCGTTTGGATGCAGAAGCGCGGTCTTGAGTGGCTGTACCGTCTCTGCTCCAATCCTAAGAAGATCACCAAAGTCATGACGCTGCCCCAGTTCGCCATCATGACGTTGAGGCAGCGGTTCCTGGGAGCGTCCTGACCAGCTGTTATTTCTTCTTTTTGTCGGGAATGATAATCGGCGGCTGGACGATAATGTCCCCGCTCTTCTTTTCCTGATCCGCAGCCGGCGCGGAGTCTGCGTACGCCTGCATCGGGCATACGACTGCGGCGCCGCCAAGCATCGCGCCGACAGCCAGCGCTCGCCACGCTTTGGTGATTTTCATTGTTGGCATCCTCTCGTTTTCGTTTCTTCCTTAATTAGTCTATAAAAACCGCCATTTTGTTCCATGTTTTTTGGCGTTCAGATACTAAAATCGTCATCCGGATAGATCACGCCCCAGCCGGCGGCGGGAGTCTCTGACGCATCCAGCGTAAGTTTGTCGCCAGTATTGCGGAATCCTCCCTGCAATCCTGGGATCGGCGAAAGCAAATGATGGGAATCCAGATCGATAAAGTCGAACGCGCCGGTTCCGCCAGCAATATGAGCGGCGGCGGCGATCCCAAGACTGGTTTCCAGCATGCAGCCCAGCATCAATCCCTTGCCCGCCTCGCGGCAGAGCGCAATGATTTCGAGGGCTCCGGTAATGCCCGACTTCATCAGTTTGACATTCACTCCGTCAACGGCGTCCATGGCGATCAACTGACGGACACTATCTGGAGTGCATGCGGATTCGTCGGCGTAAATTGGCAGTGAGACGTTTTCGCGTACAAATTTGAGGCCTGCGAAATCGGCTTTATGGACCGGCTGTTCAATCAGGTCGATGCTGCTTTGAATCGGCTCCAGCGAGCGCGTGAACGCCACTGCGTCCTCGGGAGTAAAGGCCTGGTTGGCGTCAATGCGTAGGCGCATTCCGGGTGCTGCTGCGGCGATGTCCATGATCCGCGCGCGGTCCGCGTCGTGCCCCTTGGGATCGCCGACTTTGATTTTGAGACTGTGAAAGCCGTCTTTCGCGGCTTGAACCGACAGGGCGGCGGCCTCGGACGCGGAAACGATCGGCACCGTCATATCCGAGATGAGTTCGGCGCGCGCGCCGCCAAAGTGCGCCCAAAGCGAAAGGTTGCGCGATTTCGCCCAAAGATCGTAGAGCGCCATTTCCAGGCCGGCGCGCGCCGATGGGTTCTCGGAAAGCGCCTCGCCAACGAGCGCGAGGATTGCATCGAAATCGCCGATCGATCGTCCAATGAGGGTGGGGACGAAGCGCGTCAGCGTTTCGATTACCGTTGGAATGGTTTCGCCGGTCACGTAAGCCACGGGAGCGCTGGCGCCAAGGCCGCGCATTTCTTTTTGATCGGTCTCCACAATAATTAAAACGTTTTGGGCTTCATAAGCCGTCCGCTGAGCGATTGCAAAAGGAGCGCGCAGCGGGAGAATCCAAGGGGTGACGCGAACGTCGCGAATGTCCATAAAAACATTATACCGTAACGTGAAGCATACGTCGCGACAGGGTGTCAATAGAAGATGTAAGTTCACGAAAAACGGTCGAAATCTGCTGAGGATGGAACTGCCGCGAAAGAGCCGCTCGCTCGCTCGCCAAACAAGCGCAAATACGCTTGACAAGGGGCGTCCAACGTGATACAATCAGTGGCGCATGGAAGCGAAACCCGGTAATACCGCTGTCTTCCAATTTCCGATGTGCATACCCATTCGCTTGTTTTGCTCCACTCTCAGTGCAGATACCTAAACGCCTTTCGAGTGAATATGTGTTAGTGTAGTGTGGGCGAGGAGTATCACCACCATGGCCTCAGGTTCAATTGTCGGTCTCGATATCGGCACACAGCAAATAAAGGCCGTTGAGCTGCGCCCCGGTAAAAACGGATTGGTCGCGGCCGGCATGGGCATTGCGCCGACACCCGTCGGGATCTTGCAGAATAATATTATTACAGACCCTCGTTTGATGGGGCAGACCATCAAGCAGCTGCTCCGTGAAAGCGGCATCACCGCCAAAAAAGCGGTCGGAAGCGTTGCCGGTCAAAGCGCGGTCGTGATCCGCATCATCGAAGTCCCGAAAATGACGGACGCCGAGCTGAAGGAAACGATGAAATGGGAAGTGGAGCGCCACGTCCCCTTTGCTCCCAGCGAGACGATGATCGACTATCAGCCGCTCGAAACGGGCAGCGCGCTGGACGAAACGAATCCCAACATGGAAGTTCTGCTCGCCGTCGCGCAGCAGGACATTGTCAACAATCTTGTGGATACGATGTTCGCCGCAGGACTCGACCCGATTGCGATCGACATCGAGCCGCTGGCGTCTGGCCGCGCGGTTCTGGATGTCGTCGGCGGCCACCCCGTCGTTCGCAAGCAGCGGTTTGTGAATCCCGTCGACGCGCCGTTCGAGAACAACTCCATTGAAACCGTCGCGGTGGTGAATATCGGCGCCGCCAATACCGACATTTCAATCTACCAGGATGGCCAGCTTTCCTTCCCCCGATCGCTTCCACTGGCCGGCGACAGCTTGACGCGCTCCATCGCGGAAATGATGGGATACACGCTGGATCAGGCCGAACGTATCAAGCGCGACTACGCTTCCGTTCAGCTGGACCGCATGGCGATCTACACCGGTACGGCGTACGGTGACGATCCTAACTACCAGTCTCCCGGTTTCGGCGAAGAAGGCGGCGAGTTTGGACCTACAGACTCGACGCGCATCTCCGGTCGCCGCTCCGCGCGTATCTCTGGACGCAGTGGACGCATTTCGGGCCGTCTTGGCGGCGACGATCTCGGCGTATTTTCTAATCCCTTTGACCTGAGCTCTGATCCTGATACGGCGTCGGCGGCCGGCGCGGAAGATCCGGCAGGTTCGCTCAATCTGGGCAAGCCAACCGATCCTGCGGATCTGGAGCGCACGCAGCCGATGTCCCGAGGAACCTTGAACCTGGGACGCCGCGATGAGCCCGGCGGCGGCGACGGAGCGTTCGCTCCGCCTCCGGAATTCGAGGCGGATCAGGGGTTTTTGGGCGGACCCGCCAGCGACAATGATATCAAGGACCAGGTCTTCGAAGCGATTGCCCCGGTTTTGGGCGAACTTGCCACGGAACTGCGCCGATCTTTGGACTACTTCCGCAGCCGCGCTCAAGGCCGTTCCGTCGACCGCGTGCTTCTGGTGGGCGGCAGCGCCAACCTGCATAACATTGGCGTCTTTCTGCAAAATGAGCTTCAGGTGCCCGTGATCGTGGCGGACCCATTCGCCAGCATGCAGGTCACATCCAAGCATTACGATCCTCAGTACCTTCAGTCGATCGCTTCGTCGTTCGCCGTGGCCTTCGGCCTCGCGGCTCGCGAGGCTGTGTTCAATGCAAACCCGTTGCCCAAGAAACCACGGCGCCCATTGGTGAGCCGCAAGGCGGCCGATCCGATCGACACCACCAATCCGCCGATGTCTTAAAATAGGCGCGCTCATCCCGGCGTTTTCCGGACATCCGTGATAAACGCCTTTGGGGAGCTGCGAAAAGAACAAGTATGCTTCGAGTAAATTTACTTCCTGGATATGTCGCCCAGCG
>JAOQAA010000457.1 GCA_025963815.1 Capsulimonas sp. | reverse complement strand
CGCACTCAATCTGGTAAAGAATGACGAGGGCAATAAGAAAGAAGTCCGCTTCTGGCTGGACGCAGGTGGAGGCGAATATGATCCGATGTGGCTATATGCTGCGCGTGCCTACAAACTACTGGAGCAGCATGGATGGATCCCGGGAGACGATCTGGCTGCCTACTTCGATTATGCAGCCGACCATAGTTTTGGCGATGCAGGACGGCGGATGCGTGCGATGCTGCATTTCCTGCTGCGGAAAGAACCCCTCCTGTTGGAGAATTACCGGCTCGTGAGCGCAAATAACCCGGAAGCTGAGAAAATGGATCTTGGTTTGGGATACTGTCGCATTCCGCTGGGTGCGGAGGCTTGGTACAAAAATGGGCTTCGGCTTACAGTGCCGCAACCAGGCATCACCATTTCCGACCCCAACATAGTGACTTTAGATGAGCATGATCCTATTTTGCTTCATGGAGTTTCCCTGGGTGAGACAACGATCTCATCGATTTACATGGGACATACTGCTTCATTGACTGTAATTGGTAATGACCCGAATGCCGCGCTCAATTGTTTGCCGTGCCCATTTGCTGCTATTGCCCCAAACATTGAAGCCGACTTCATCAGTGATCTTAATCTACCATACAATATTATTGATACCAATGAGGCAACGGTTGCTCGTTTCGGCGTTTGGCACGACCCAGAATACGTACATATTGCCGTTCATGTGCTGGACAACGTAGTAGTGCGGAAACCTGGCCCTGTGCCTTGGGACCAAGATAGTTTCGAGATTACCTTTGATTCGAGGTCAGAAGCGGATATTCGTGCTGGGAGTAAATGGGTATATGGACATAGTGATTTTATGCTTTTTAGCTTGAACCCGGGCCAGCCTGGCGAACAGATTCATATGCTCTACCAAGAGACGGACGAATGGCTACACAAATTGCACGCAGGAATTAATGCTACTTGCGTCGTTGCGCCTGGCGGTTATAAAGCAATACTTTCGATCCCGGTCAGCTATCTTGACGATCGGCAAGAAGGCCACTGGACAGTCTTCCGTGTCAACATATGTACCAACAACTATGAGACAGCCAGTGGACCCATGGTAGATACGCGTTGGCAACCAGACTGGCAAAAAAATCATAGCCTTATTTGTTCGGGGATGTTTAGGAAAGAGTAGCCATACCTGTTGTGCTTTAGCCGGTCCACTATGGTTGTATTCACTCCACATGGTTTGAATAGGAGTAATCGTTAGCAAAAGTAATAATTTGCTCAAGTCTGGACCAGGATGAACAGCTTCAAGCCCCCACTTAGCCCGGTTCTCCGTTCCACGGGTTCTCAAGCCCCAGATTCCTTAACGGGAGTTTTCGTTCCAATGATTGTCAGACCCCATGACCGACAGCAAAATTGAATCGGCTAAGAAACTGCTTGCCAAAGGTGTTCCACCTCGGGAGGTCGCCGATAACCTCGGGGTGTCCGTACCGATGCTATACCGATGGGTTCCAGCCTCAACCCTCCCTTAGCGTACTTTAAAATCCGTTTTCTGAGACGACCCCTATAAGGGTAGGTTTCTTGACCAATGCGTCCGCAACTATCGCACCGGCCATAAATGACCGGCCTGAGACGTCAAGCCCCCTGAAAGGGGTTGAAGAATGGACCGGCAATCGCAATCAAGGCAACTCTTCAAGGCGGTGAACCGTCCTATCCCACGATTGCTGGCCTCAGCCCCATTGATGGGGCTCTCACGCAGGCCGGTCATTTATGGCCGGCGCCATGGATGCGAATACATCCTACTTGTAAGCCCCAGTGGGGGCCGGGGCATCTTCACCCCACCGCACTTCGCCTCATCGCCTGAATCCGTTGCGACGCCAGCAGGGCCAGAAGTGTCACTCCCTGAATGACGTAGATCAGGACGCTGGAGACGTGGGCGCTGCGCTCCATGCTGCCGGAGCCGGCGCTAAGGGCGCCGAAGAAAAGGGCGGAGAGGGCGATGGCCCAGGGGTTGAGGCGGCCGAGGAGGGCGACGGCGACGGCGGTGAAGCCGTAGCCGGGGGAGTAGTTTTCGTAGAGGGAGCCGATCTTACCGGAGAGTTCGACGGCGCCAGCGAGGCCGCACAGAGCGCCGCTCCAGGCCATGGCCGAGACTTGTGTCCAGGCGACATGGATGCCGGAGGCGCGGGCGGCTTCAGGGTTGTCGCCCGCGACGCGCAGGGCGAAGCCAGCGGGCGTGGCGAACAGATAGACGGTCACGATGACGACCGCCGCCAGCGCTAAGTAAAGACCGAAGTGCAGGGTGGTTTCGGGCAGGATCACGGGCAGCTGCGCGTTCACAGGCAGCGCTTCCGAGGCGGGCTGGGCGTGCGTGGCTTCCTGCATGGGACCGTGCAGAAGAAAAGACAGCAGCTGGGCGGCGATGAAGTTCAGCATAATCGTGCTGATGACTTCGGGGACGCCGCGCCAAGCGCGCAGCGCTCCGGCAATGGCCCCCCAGGCCGCGCCGGCGAATGCGCCCGACACCATCACCATGGGAATCAAAATAAGCGCCGGCAGGTTGTGCCAGCGGTAAGCGCCGACGGCGGAGGCGGCGATGGCGCCGACGAGGAATTGGCCCTCGCCGCCAATGTTCCAGATCTTCGCGCGAAAGGCGATCGCCACGCCAAGGCCCGTCAGCAGCAGAGGCGTGGTGCGATTGAGCGTGTTCCCAAGGTCGTAGCGGCTGCCGGCGGCGCCCTGATAGAGAGCTGTCAGTACAACGCCGATATGCGCGCCCGCGAGGGTGACGACCAGCGTTGTCAGGCCGACGATCGCCAGAAGCGTAATCGCAGCCGTGAGCAGCCAGCGCCCGAAGCTGCGCGCCGTGTTAACCATGCCCCGCAACCTGCTTTCCGCCCATCATCAGTCCCAGCGTCTCGCGGGGCGTAGTCGACGAAACGATCCCTACAATGCGGCCTTCGTACAGCACGGCGATGCGGTGGCTCAGTGCGACAATCTCATCCAGCTCTGTCGAGACAAGTAAGATCGCCCCACCCTCCGCCGCGCGCTCGCGCAGCTTGCCGTGAACGTAAGCCGTGGCGCCGACGTCGAGGCCGCGCGTGGGGCTGGCCGCGATCAGCAATTGCGGCTGTCCGCATAGCGCCCGCGCGATCACGATCTTCTGTTGATTGCCGCCCGACAGCGAACCGGCGAGCGTGGACAATCGGTCCATCCGGATATCGTAATCTGTAAGCAGCTTCTGGCTGAACTCTCGCAGCTTGCGGCGGCGCAGCCAAAACCCTTGCCGAAACGCCGGTTGGCGCGCCGCCTCCAACGCCAGATTCTCCCCCACGGACAATCCCAGCGCCAGCCCCTCGCGATGCCGATCCGGCGGGATAATCGCCATGCCGAACTCCCGGCGTTCCCGTACACCCATCTGCCGCATCGACTGCCCCGAAAGTACGATTTCACCCGACCGCCACGCACGCAGCCCCTGGAAGATCTGGATCAGTTCTGCTTGACCGTTGCCGTCCACACCCGCGACACCTAAGATTTCGCCGGCATGGAGAGAGAAGCTTAAATCCATTAGCGCCGTCTCCATCAGCCTTGGCTTGGTGGAAACTGTGGTGAAGGAAACAACTGGCTGTGTCTTGATCGCGGTCACAGCCGCTGTATTCGGCGTCGTGGGAGCGTCAGACGTTTCGAGATCGTGTTTCTCCGCGCTTCCCACCATACGGCGCGCCAGGTCGTCGGGATTGGTTTCATCGATCGTCACCGTACCGACGGTTTTGCCTCGGCGTAGAACGGTGACGCGATCGCAGAGCGACATCACTTCTGAGAGTTTGTGGGAAACAAAGACGAGGCTCCGGCCCTCGTCACGCAGCACACGTAGCACTTGGAAAAGCTCCAAGGTTTCCGTGGGGGCAAGGACGGCGGTTGGTTCATCGAAGAGCAGAATTCGGGCGTCCCCCAGCAGTGTGCGCACGATCTCCACCCGCTGCTGCGTCCCAACCGGGAGATCGGCGACAACGTTGTCCCAGGGGATCGTCCATCCCAGCCGCGCGGCGATGGCCAGAGCGCGCTCACGCGTCGCCGATTCCAGGCGGGGCAGCGCGCCGACGGCCGTCGCCTCCGCGAGCGCCAGGTTCTCCACAACGGTCATGCTCGACACCAGCATGAAATGCTGATGGACCATGCCGATCCCCGCCGCCCGCGCATCTTTCAGGGTGAACGCCGAATGCGTTTGACCGCCGCACGCGATTTCCCCGCCGTCCGGTCGAAGCAGGCCGCGCATGATCTTTAAGAGTGTGGATTTGCCGGCGCCGTTTTCGCCGAGCAGGGCGTGGATTTCGCCTGGGCGAAGCGTGAAGTCCACACTGTCGAGTGCGGTGAACGCGCCGAAGCGTTTGGTGATGCCCTGTAGTGAGAGGGCTGTATTGCTTGGGTTGGATGGAGATGGCGGGAGTGTTGTCACGAAGGGGCAATCCCGGTTTCTAGGAAGGCCCTCATCCCCCAGCCCCTTCTCCCAATGCTGGGAGAAGGGGAGCAAGAGTTTTTTGAGTTAAGATCAGAAATTCTAACCTAAAATCCCAATATTAATCTGGCTCCCCCTCTCCTAGAATTGGGAGAGGGGGCTGGGGGTGAGGGCTCCCAAACTTACGGCGCGACTTTGATCTTGCCGTCTTCAATATCTTTCGCGGCGGCGGCGATTTCCGCCTTTTGATCGGCGGTCAGCACGTTCGCGAGTTTCGGGTTATCGACCAGGGTCACGTCGCCGGTTTTCAGGCCGATGGAGATGGGATGTCCCTGGAAGTTGCCGGCTTTGACTTCCGTCGCGATGTCCGCAAACGCTTTCGGCACATTGAGGACAGCGCTGGAAAGGACATTCGGCGCTTTGGAGTTCTCGTCGGCGTTCACGCCGAAGGTGTAGACGCCTGGTTTCGTTCCCGCCGTGTCGAACATGCCCTTGGCGGCGGCGTCGCAGTTGTGCGCGATAACATCGGCGCCGCTGCTGAGCATCGCTTCGGTTTGCGCTTTGGCGGCGACAGGGTCGGTCCAGCCGTTGATATAGGTTGTCTGGAACGTGAATTTGGGATTGACGGATTTCGCGCCATTGGCGAACGCGTCCGCCGCCATCTTCACCGGCGGGAAGTTCTGGCCCCCAATAAATCCGCCCTTGCCGGACTTGGAGACGAACGCCGCCTCCATGCCCTGAAGGTAGGTTCCTTCCTCCGTGGCGAGGTGGATCGGAACGAGGTTCGCGGCGGACAGCGTGCCGCCCGTCGTGACGAAAACGACCTTCGGATACTGTTTGGCGACCTTCGCAGCGGCCGGACCGAACTCGTCGCCGTGCGCGAAGATCACATTGTATCCCTGGTTCGCGAAGTCTCGAAAGGCATCCTCAAACTGACTGCTGTTCAGGCTCTCTTGTTTTTCGACTTTCGCTCCCAGATCTTTCTGGATCTTCATCAAACCATCGTACGCCGACTGGTTCCAGCCGCCGTCGGTCACGGGTCCGGTCGTCAGAAGCGCCACTTTGAAGTCGGCGGCAGGCGCGGGCGCGCGGGCGCTTGGCGCGGGCTCCGTGCCAGTCTTCGGGCCGCAGCCGACAAGCAAGCTGAGCGCAGCGAGAGAAAGAACCGAGAGTGTCTGGAAGCGTTTCAAAGAAGTGATCCTCTTCTGCGGAAGTATGGGGCTTGCCTAAAATGTAATGGGGAGCGTTTTGCCGCCCAAGATATGCACGTGCAGATGGTCGACTGTCTGGCCACCATCTTTGCCGTTGTTGATGATGAGGCGGAACCCGCTCTCACCGATCCCGGCGTCGCGCGCGATCCGAGCAGAGGCTTCGAGCAAATAACCCAGCAGAGGCGCATCCTCGGGCGTGGCGTCCATAAGATTGACGATCGGCTTCTTTGGGACGACGAGGATATGGACCGGGGCCGAGGGGTGAATGTCGTTGAACGCAATCACCTTGTCGTCTTCGTAGACGATGGCGGCGGGGATCTCACGTTTGATGATCTTGGTAAAGATGCTGTCGCTCATTGGGAGATTGTCTCCTCCTTCGTTCCAAATGCGTCCCCATCGGCCAGAATGTCGGTCAGCGCCACACGGACGATCTCGCCCCGTTTCGCGCCGCGCGCTTCGAACTGAACGCGGACGTAATTTCCCGTATAGCCGGACAGCCAGCCATCCTGCGCGCCGCGCGCTTCCGTCAGCACGGAGACCGTCTGGCCGATATGCTCCGCCGCGAACGCGCGCTGGCTATCCGCACAGACGGCGGTCAGCGCCCGGTGCCGCCGCTCTTTCTCTTCCGGATGGACATCGTCTTTCAAAAGCTCGGCGGCCGTGCGCTGACGAGGCGAGTATCGGAAGACATGGGTGCGGGCAAAGCGCATCTTGCGGGCGTAGGCGAGCGTGTTTTCGAACAGTTCCTCGGCTTCGCCGGGAAAGCCGACGATCAAGTCCGTCGTGAGACCAATCTGCGGCATACGGACGCGTAGTTTGTCGGCGATCTCGGAGAAGAACGCCGTGTCGTAAGGCCGGTTCATACGCTTCAAAATCGTGTCGTCGCCGCTTTGCAGCGACAGATGGAGGTGTGGGGCGATACTGGGGTGGCTCGCCATCGCCGTGATAATCTCGTCAGGGATCTCGACAGGCTGTACCGAGGAGAGACGAACGCGGTCGATGCCGGGCACGTCGGCGACCGCCGTGAGTACGTCGGCTAGCCGCGCGCCGCCACTGCCGGTCTCCGGGCCATAGGCGCCGACGCAGACCCCCGTCACCACGACCTCACGCGCGCCACGCTCCGCCAGAAGCCGCGCCTCGGCGAGGACATGCTCGAAAGGCCGGCTCGCCATCGTATTGCGTGTGAAGGGAATAGAGCAGAAGGCGCAGTAGTACTCGCAGCCATCCTGAATTTTGAGCACCGCACGCGTACGGTGCAGCGCGGCGGGCCCGGCCCCCGAGGCGTCGATCGCGATCAGGCCCGCCGGCGCGCTCTCAGGGAAGACGGCGATCGGGTCGACCATCGCGGGCGACGACGAGTATTGCATCAGATCGGGGAAGGCGTTCATCACATGCGCCACGGTGCGCATCTTTTCGGAATTAGGCACCAGCAGCGCGGCGCCGTCCACCTCTTCGCTCGTATCGATCGCCAGCTGCGCGAAGCAGCCGGTGACGACGACTTTGGAGCCAGGATGCTCTCGGGCCGCCCGGCGCGCCATATAGCGCGATTTTCGGTCGGCGTCAGCGGTCACGGAGCAGGAATTGATCACATACACATCGGCCTGACTTCGAAAATCCGTCACGGTAAACCCGTGCGCTTCGAAGCTTTCGGCGATGCGCTCGATCTCGTATTGATTGACTTTGCAGCCTAAATTCGTAAACGCAGCGGTAGGCATCTTATCCAGCAGTGTACCGTATCGCGGAAATGGGTGTCAACAAAAGATAAACCCTATGGCTGCGTGGTTTACCGAAATTTTCTTTCGGGAAGAACAAATCGGAAGCGACAACGCACCCTCAAGGAGACGCAAACCATGGAACTCAAAGAACTGAACGACCTCTATATCGACGAACTCAAAGACCTCTATAACGCCGAGCATCAGATTCTGGAGGCTCTGCCGAAGATGGCGGACACCGCCACCTCCCCGAAGCTGAAGAAGGCGTTCCAAACACATATC
Source organism: Capsulimonas sp. (assembly GCA_025963815.1). Taxonomy (GTDB): domain Bacteria; phylum Armatimonadota; class Armatimonadia; order Armatimonadales; family Capsulimonadaceae; genus Capsulimonas. Next base: position 539 of record JAOQAA010000457.1, on the reverse strand, counting down.
AAGCAGACCGAAGTCCACGTACAGCGCCTGGAGCAAATCTTCGAGAAACTCGGCGAAAAGCCGACTGGCAAGGTTTGTAAAGCGATGAAGGGTCTCGTCGCCGAAGGCGCCGAGATGATCAAGGAAGACGCCACGCCGTACGTCAAGGACGCCGGTCTGATCACCTCCGCCCAGCGCGTGGAGCACTACGAAATGGCGGGTTACGGCTCTGTCCGCACCTTCGCCAAGACGCTCGGCTACGATGACGCCGCCGCGCTGCTTCAGCAGACGCTCGACGAAGAACAGCAGACGGACCTGAATCTGACGTCCCTGGCCGAAGCGACCATCAATGACAAGGCAATGGCCGGCGCAACGAAGTAACGCGCCCCTCCTGTGTTCTACCCACCCCGGCGCTTCGCGCTGCCCCTCCCGCGACGGGAAGGGAAATGAGGATTCAGAGCATAAAATCGCAACCATGTCGAAATAAATTCGACATGGTTGCGTTTCTCTCTGATAAACACTTCCCGCTGCGGCTAAGCTTGTATCACAATTTGCGTTCT
>JAOQAA010000421.1 GCA_025963815.1 Capsulimonas sp. | reverse complement strand
CTCTCGCATCGACCTGGCCGGGGTTACGCTGCTGTCGCTGCTGCTGGCGTCGATCATCTATCCATTGACCCAGGGGCGTGAGGCGGGCTGGCCGCTTTGGACTATTCTCTGCTTTCTCGCCGGCGTTCCTCTCTTAGCGGCGTTTGTCGCCGTCGAGAACAAGATCGCGCAGTCGGGAGACGACCCGCTGATCGACTTGACATTATTCCGTCGCGGGCCGTTTGTCACGGGACTTGGAATGACGTTTCTGTTTTACTCCATCGCCGCATTCTTCATGACGTTCGGCGTGTATCTGCAAAGCGGTTTGGGATGGAGTCCGCTGGCGTCGGGGTTTGCGATCATGCCCTTCGCCGGAGGCTTTTTCGCGGCGTCGCTTCTCTCCGCGACAGTCGCCAAGCGTGTCGGCGCGAATATTTTACAGATCGGATTTGGATTATTGTCCGCCGGATTCGCGGGGACCGCGCTGGCGCTGCACGGGGGATGGACGCCTGGGATCATCTTTTACGCATCGCTGCTGTGCGCCGGGATGGGGCAGGGGTTCGTGCTGCCATCGGTGGTTCGAACGGTTTTGTCGTCCGTGGACGCCGATCAGGCTGGGCTGGCGTCCGGCGTGGTGACGTCCACGCTGCAGATCGGCTCTGCCGTAGGAGTGGCGGCGCTTGGCGGCGTGTTCTTCAGCGTATTGGGCGATCATACTGGGCCGGCGGCTTATGGCGGGGCGTTTGCGCACACGATGCTGGTGCTGAGCGGCCTGCAATTCTTCTGCCTGCTGCTGGCGTCATTCGCCGCAAGCAAAATAAATCGGCCGGAACGCGCCGGTTTCCGGGTATCATAGAGCGCTTATGGGCGGCTATTATATCAACATCAACATACGGACGGACGATACGGACGCGGTGCGCCGCGAGGTCATCCACGCGTTCGCGGACGAAGGTTTTGCGTTAGAGCGCGACGATCAGGCGTCTCAGGTCGCCGATCACGACGATCTGCTGCCGGACGACGACGACTGGTACGGGGTTATCGTGAGCGGCGCCGTCGAACCCGGCTGGGTGACCGTGTACGTCGAGGACTGGGCCGACAGCGGCCTCCTCACGCGCCTGCTCTCCAAAGCGCTGGACGCTCCTGTGCTGGAACTCTGGGTCGCGGATGATATCCACTGGGGATACAACTATTCGGAATCCGGCCGCATCGTCGACCGTTTCGCTGATAATCCCGCCAGCGTCGCCTCCTCCCCTGAGGAAGCCGAGCTTTACCACGGAGACGCCGCCGCACTCGCCACGATCCTGCAAACCACTCCCGAAGCGCTGCAAAAGGCCCTCGCCGATGCGCGCGCCGCCGCAGGCAAGTTCGCCGGCAGCGCCATCGACGGCCTCTGCGAAGCTGTCGGCCTCCCCTTCGACCATGTGTTCACCGGCTACGAATATTTCCTGACCGACGATCCCGAAGATTACGCGCAGGACTTAGAAGACTGGCCCCAATTCCGGCATCTGATCTTCCGGCACCCCGAGAAGCGTGAGCGGCTGGAGGAGTAGGGGCTGCGCCTCGCGGCCATTTGCATTTAGTTTCCGTGTGTCCGCGCGTGACCCACCCCGTCGCTTCGCGCCACCCCTCCTGGGTGACCTACCCCCGGCCTTCGGCCGACCCCTCCCTTGAAGCAGGGAAGGGTTGGAAAGAGATTCTCGGTCGAAAGCCGCCTGCGACAATAAATCCTAATACCCTTCCCTGCTTCAAGGGAGGGGTCGGCCGAAGGCCGGGGGTAGGTCACCCAGGAGGGGTGGCGCGAAGCGACGGGGTGGGTCACGCGGGATAGGCGATGGACCGCGTCACGCAGGACGACTCTTCCGCATCATTCGGTGCAAAATCCCCGCGTCCAGAAACTCTTCCCCAAAACTCTCGTACCCCAGTTTCTCATAAAACCCCAACACCGTCACCTGCGCCCCTAGCTGCGCTTCGGTGTACCCGCGCCGCATGGCTTCGTCCCATGCAAACTCCATAATCGCCGCGCCGACGCCCCGGTCCCGGGCGGACGCGAGCACGCAGACGCGGCCGATTTTGACAATCCCAGGCTTGTAATGCAGCAAGCGGGCTGTAGCGAGCGCGGCGTTTGTGTGCGCGTCGCGGGCGAGGATATGGGTGGCCGTGGTGTCCTGCTCGTCGTATTCCAACTCGGCGGGGACGTTCTGCTCCTCCACGAAGACTTCCTGGCGGACGGCGAAGCAGGCCTGTTGGCCTGCTTCGGTTTCGGCAATGGTGATGAACAGATCGGTCATAGCGTTCGTCTTAATTGAGAAAGCGGAACTTGAGCAGCGCCCAGAGGGTGTCCTTGGCGTCGCGCCAGCCGATTTTTTTGCCTTCGGCGGCGGTGCGGGAGTGGTAGTGTATGGGAACTTCGACGATCCGATAGCCGCGTTTGGCGATCTTTGCGGTGGCTTCGGCGCAAAAATCGAAGCGTTCGCATCGCAGGGGGATCGAAAGAATGATATCCCGCCGAAACATCTTGTAACAAGTCGCCTCATCGGTTATCGAAGTACCATAGAGGACATTCGTTAAAATCGGGAGCAGACGGCGCGCGAGATAAAATTTATCGTGCTCGCCTTCTTGGTTCAGGCGCAGCGCTTCGGGCGAGAGGCGAGTGCCGTAGACCACGGCCGCGCCTGCTTGGATACGCTCTATCATGGGTACGAAATCCATGGGGTCGTACTCGCGGTCGGCGTCCTGCACAACCACGACATCGCCCGATGCGTGGCTGAGCGCGATGCGGATTGCGGCGCCTTTGCCGGCGTTTTTGGGGGCAAAGATGATCTTGAGGCGATCACCGGGATCGGCGGGAAGCGCCTTGAGGATCGAAGCAGTGAGATCCGTCGAGCCGTCGTCCACCACGATCAGCTCCAGATCCAGTGGAACGGCCAGAACATCCTGGATGATTTGGGCTACCG
>JAOQAA010000415.1 GCA_025963815.1 Capsulimonas sp. | reverse complement strand
CATCCCCGCCGTCGACCTGATCGACTTCGACTACGCCTACTGGCACACGCTGGGAGATACGCCCGAGCATTGCAGCCCGGAGAGTTTGAAGGTGACGGGTGAAGTGGTGTCACGGGTGGTTTATGGCGAGAAGTAGCGGCGGATCGGGTGCGCTTCTGAGTTGAACACGACCTTCCCCAAATCCAGAGTCCTCTTTGGCGCATAGAGTAAGTAGAGATATTTGAGCGTTTCCGCGAAGAAGAAGCTCTCCATGTCGTCGCCCTGCTTCTTTTTCTCCACATTGTCCAGCGCTGTGAACGCCGTGTCGGTGCGGCAGTACTTCACGATGCTGTCCAGAAACATACTTCCCATGTCCAGATATTTTGGGTCTTTGGTGTCAGTGTAGAGATAGTAGGCCGACTCGATGATCTCGGGACGCAGGACATAGCCTGGCGACGTGATCTGCATCGTGCTATAGTCGAGCTGTTCGGGTTCGACTCCCGCCAGTGTCCACATTTTGCAGCACGAATCTTCCAGGCGTTTGGCGCGGGGCAGGTCTTTGTTCAGGGCGAGCACGGCAGGGAAGTAGGCGTCAAGGGCGCCGTAATAGGTTGCTTGGCGTTCGCCGGTGTTCATATTTGTCTGGCCGTACCAGAGGTCGCCGTGGGTATCGTCGGCGACGTATTTGTTTACCGAGGCAATGCTCGACCGCCACATCCGTTCGCAGTCTTTGTCGCCGAAGAGAATAGCGCATTTCAGGAGATACTCGTAGTAGGCGTCGACCAAAGCGCCGATCTGGCACGTGTCGCTTGTCCACTTTCCCGTCTCAATGTTCATCGTTGCGCCGACAAGTCCGAGCGGCGACTGCCGGTCGTAAACGGCCACGACGGCGCGCTTCGCCTTTTCGTAGTAGACCTTCTTGCCGGTCAGCTTGCTCAGTGTCCCGAACTCAAAGAGATAAGAACCGGCTTCGGCGGGGCAGCTATCCACGCCGCTGACCTTGCCCGTTTTCAGATTGATATTGACATAAGGAAGTCCGGTGGGCGATTCGAAAATGGGGAGCAGACGGGTTCCGAGGTCGTCGGCCAAGGCTAGCAGACGCGGATCGCCCGTAAGCTGATAGGCGCTGTTCAGTCCTCCGAGCAATCGAATGGAGATTTCGAAAGCTTTGACCTCGACATCTTGATCGAATGATAGTTTCGTATCGATCAGCTCGCGCGCTTCGTCGGCTTCTTTGGTCAGGCCCATCAGATGCAGCGTGTCCAGAGCGTCGACCGGAGTCATCAGCAGCGACACGCCGTACCAGTCGCGCGGCTGATTGCTGACGGGCAGCACCTCGTCATGCCCCCACGCATACTTCTTATAGCCGTTCCACGCGTGCAAACACTCCTGGCGCACCCGCTCCGCCGTCGCGCACTTTCGCGCATCGGTCCACTTTTGCGGCGCGTCTTGTTTGACGCCCTCCGCAAACGACGGAACCGCCAGCGCGGACATCAGCAGCACCGCTGCTATCACTACCTTCTTCATACATCCTCCCAGCCGCAACCATCACGAAAACTACGCTCATAATATCATAGCTTTCAATTACCATCTTGTCTTTGAACGATAATTCTTGTACTATATTGATATGTCGAGAGATTTTTCCAACGATTTGAAACTGCGCCTGCGGTGGGAGGAGATTGCGCCGGGGCGCGATTTTCATGCGGCGCTCGTGCGCTTTACCAATGGAAGCGGGGGCATGGAGCACGCACACGATTTTTGGGAGATGATGTCCGTCGTCTCGGGTCATGGCGTCCATACCGTGAATGGCGCTGCTGAAACGCTTCACGAAGGAGACCTGCGGCTCATTCGGCCACAGGACCGTCACCGGATCGGCGCGCCGCCCGGCGGGATCCTGCTGTTCGTCAACGTCGCTTTTCGGGCCGAAGCCTGGGCCGATTTTCTCCCAGCCGCCGGACTGATCGACGACGCCAGCGCGTGGGAAAGCACCGCTCAGCCGCCGGGCGTCTACCTGAAAGATGGGCGGCGAGAAATCGCCGCAGAAGCATTCCAGCGCATGCTCCGCGCCTTCCAGGCACAGCCAACGCGACTTGAACTGTGCCGCTTCTGGAGCATCGTCCTGCCGCTGTTCCAAAGCCAGGACAGCGCCACAAACTCCAAGAGCGGCCCGGACTGGCTAAGTCGCGCCTGCCGCGCCATGCACGATCCGCAGAACCTCGTTGAAGGATTACCGCGCCTGATCGCCCTCAGCGGCGTCAGTCCCGCGCATCTGTCACGCACGCTTCAGCAGCATCACGGGCTGACGCCGACGGAGTTCGTCAATGACCTGCGTCTGACACGCGCCGCAAGCCTGCTCGCAACCACCACGGACGAGATCATCGTTATCGCCGGCGACTGCGGCTTCGACAATCTCTCCTACTTCTATCGCCGCTTCCGCCAAAAATATGGCTGTACGCCACGTGACTACCAACTGCACGCCCAGCGCTCGGTGGCTCCTTAGCGCGACGAAGCGGCGAAGGCGACTGAGCAGGCCAATCGGCGTCTGCGGCTGCGCGCCGGCGTTGCTGCGGGCGCTGGCGACGGCTAAGGCCGATCTCGAATAATCGACCGGATACAGTCCGCGTCCGTCGGCGTCGCCGGGGTGAAGATGATGAGGCCAAGATCGGGGCGCCCTTCGACCTTGAACGTCGAATATTCTAGCGTCATCGGTCCGCCGGTCCCGTGATGGAAGTGCTTGGCGCCCTCCCCATAATCTAAAACATCATGATCGCGCCAGATCTCCGCGAATTCGGGACTGATCTGGATCATATCGGCGACCAGCGCCGCAATCTGTTCGGACCCGCCCGACCTGGCGGCGTCCGAGCGAAACGCCCCCACGACCCGGCGCGCTTCCTTCTCCCAGCCTAACGTCTTATTGCGAACGCGAGGATTGCCGAAAAATAACCGCAGGATGTTGCGCTGTTCCGGCGCAATCGTCCCATAGTCCGCCAGAACAGCCTGTGCGGCATGGTTCCACGCCACGATGTCCCACGCGGTCGTCCGTACAATCGCCGGGCTGAACTCCATCGAATCGAGCACGCGCTGCAATTGCGGCGTCACGCCCTCCGGCTCCTGATACTGGACCGCTGGCGGCCGGTGCTGAGCGAGCAAAAAGAGATGCTCGCGCTCAGCCGAAGTCAGTTCCAGGGCGCATGCAATCTGATCGAGCACATCGGCCGACGGCGCTCCGCCGCGTCCCTGTTCGAGCCACGTGTACCAGGTCGCGCTAACGTTCGCGCGCTGGGCAACCTCCTCGCGGCGCAGCCCGGGTGTCCGACGCCGCGTCGGCGCGATGCCGAACGCCGCCGGATTGAGCTTTGCGCGCCGGTTCTTCAGATAGTTTCCGAGTGAGTTGTCTTCTACGTTCGCCATTGTTAGCCTGTTAGTCCTGATACTAGTATAACGCCACGACTTTTACTTGTACTTCCGAGTCAGCATAATAGGAATTGACCGTAAGACAATGAAACTCCTCTGTTTTGAAAGAAAGGCTTTTCCCATGCGTGTATTCGTTACTGGAGCAACAGGATTTATCGGCTCCGTCGTCGTGCGTGAGTTGATCGAAGCGGGTCATCAAGTTCTCGGACTTTCGCGTTCGGACGCCGGCGCCGAGTCCCTCATCGCCGCCGGCGCGCAGGTGCATCGCGGCGATGTCGAAGACTTAGAAAGCCTGCGCAGCGGCGCCGCGCAGGCAGACGGCATCATTCACACCGCCTTTATCCACGACTTTGCAAAGTTTGTGGAGAATTGCGAGATCGACCGTCGCGCTATCGAAGCAATGGGCGGTGTGCTCGCCGGCTCTGATCGTCCCTTTGTCATCACCTCCGGCACGGGAGCCGCCAGCACTCCAGGCCGGCCCTCGACCGAGGATGACGCGGCAAACTCCCACATCCCCCGCGTCGCTTCGGAACAAGCAGCGGACGCGGCGCTCACGCAAGGCGCGCACGTTTCCGTGGTGCGCCTTCCGCAGGTTCACGATCCGTTGAAGCAGGGATTGATCTCCCCCCTGATCGCCGTAGCCCGCGAAAAAGGCGTCTCGGCGTATGTCGGCGATGGCCTCAACCGCTGGCCCGCCGTTCACCTGCTCGACGCCGCCCATCTTTACAAGTTGGTGCTGGAAAAAGGAACGAAGGGAACCCGCTACAACGCAGTCGGGGAAGAGGGCGTCACGGCAAAAGAGATCGCCGAATCCCTCGGTCGGGGCCTGAATCTCCCGGTCGTCTCCCTGTCTCCCGAAGAGGCAGGCGAGCACTTTGGCTGGATGGGAATGTTTGTGGCTCACGACATGCCGGCCTCCAGCGCGCTGACCCAGGAGCGACTGGGCTGGCAGCCCACCGGGCCGGGGCTGATTGCCGATCTTGATCAGGTGGGGTATCTCTGATACTCGATATTTTGCCGCTTAATCTCACTTAAATGGTTTCGGCCCCTCCGCCCCATCCTGGGGGACTCGAATACGACGAACGCGTTTTCTGAGTTCCCCAGGATGGGGCGGAGGGGCCGAAACCTACTAGAAACAGCGCCTTACAGCACCTTCGTCGTACGCACCCAGTAGCCGCCCATCTCGTTGTTGGCGGCGACGATCGCTTCGGGCGAACCCACAATGGCGACTTGGCCCGATTCGTTCAGCGATTCCAGCACCTTGCCGAATGCCTGGAAGTCGGCGAGCGTGGTCGTGAGCACTTGATCGCGGCGTTTCTGGCGCAGGGCGTCGGTCTCGCCGATCAGGGCGCGGGCGGTGGCGCTGAAGCCCTTGGCGTCGGGCAGTTGGTAGCTGTCCAGGTCGCTAATCGTGCCGATGATGTTGCGGGTCAGCTCGGCGTCGCTCAGGGTGAGATTCTCCAGGAATGCGGCGCTGCCGTCGTAGTTTTCCAGGGTCTTGATCAAGTTCGGGTCTCGGTACGACAGGAAGCTGAAAACACCAGAGAGCGAATCGAATCCGCACATGCCGCCGTACGCGCCGCCTTCGACGCGAACCTTTTCCCAGAGCCAGCTCGTGCGCAGGAAGTTGGTGATGACGTTCGCCGAACCCGACGGCTCGTAGCCGAAATCCGTCAGGCGCGCGGCTTTCGCCACGTAGTTCACCTGCCCCGGCACGGTGAACGCTTCGGGAAGGCACTCCGCCACCAGATCCCACTCGGCGGGCGCGGGCGCTTCGCCGTCCGGCAGCGCCTGTGCGAGTTCCTCAAGGCTGGGCTTAAACGCGGCGTAGTTGGCGGCGTCCAGCGTGACGTTCGCCACGGCGAGGCGGCGGCGCAGGACCGTGCTTCGGATCTCTTCCAACGACGCCAGCACGCTCGGCCAGTCGCTATCGATCTTCTCCAGCAATTGCCGAATGAAGAAGAGATAGGTGATGCCCGAGATCTGCTCGCCCAGCCATCCCGATTCGCTGAAGCGCGCCGCAAGGCGGCGACCGGCGAAGCCATGGCCGCTGGAGGCGACGGCGGCTTCCAGCCGGACTTTCTCCTCGGTCGCCATCTGGCGGAACCGGTCCTGGTTGTCCAGCTTCACGTGCAGCAGGATGTCTTCCAAGATCGCCGTCAAATCGGGAGCCTGAGCCGGGGTGGCCTTCGCCCGCACCCAGAGGCGTGCGGCGGAGCCTTCGGCGCTGCGCAGGGAGCTGGTGAAGAGCTGCTGCGAAACGCCGCCGGTCTTGCGGCCGATGCGCTGGGTCAATTGGACGAAATCTTCCTTCTCCGTGCCCATCTCCAGCAGCGAACGGCCGAACAGGGGTAGGTACGACAGCAGTTCCTGCCGCAGAACCTTCAGGTCGAAGCCGAGATCGACATAGACGATGCCGTTGGTGAAGAGATCATGGTGGTAGACCGGAACGCCGGAAACGGTCTGGACATCCGTCGGCACGATCTTCACCTTCGGATCAAGATCGGCGATGGTCAGGCGCGGCAGGGTCGCCAGCTGCTCTTCCGTATCGGGGGTCTGCTGGAGCTGCTGAAGATACTTCGTTTCGTCAACGATCGCGGTGAGCTCTTCGGTGGACAGCGACGCCTTGATCGTCTCCAGCTTCGCGCGCTCGGCGGCGGCTTCGCGTTCGGCAAGGCCCGGATCGGGCGTGTAAACGATGGTCGTGCGATGCGGGTTGTCCAGGAAGTACTCCCGGATCAGATTCTCGAAATAGCCGCCCTTCGCCACGCCTTCTTTGATCGCCGTCAGCGGCGTTTCGAACTGGAGCGGCGCGATCGGGTCGCGGCCATAGAGCCAGCTGCTCATGGCGTAGAACAGCACCATCAGTCCGCGCGGAAAGCCGCCGGTGTTGAGTTCGCGCAGACTAAACTCCGCCGTGTTCATCGCCGCTTCGACAGCGTCGGGATCGATCCCTTCGTCGGCGAGCTTGCGCAGCGTGTCCAGCATCAGCGCCTCGACCTGGTCAGCGTTCGCCGGGTCCACGCCCTTGAAGCCGGTGCGCCAGGCGCGCTGGCGGCCGTCAGAAACGCCGGCGCCAAGATCCTCCACCAACCGCGACTCCAGCATCGCCTTGCGCAGCGGCGCCGCCGCCGTTCCGGTCAGGATATGCTTCAAAATATCCAGCGCCAGATCCACTTCAAAGTCCACGGCGTCATCGGTAAGCACCCAGTTGATCGAGAGCATGCCCTGGCCTGCCTCGTCGGCGCCGGCGCCCACGGCGTAGGGCTGGGTCAGGCGACGCGGCTCCGTCCAGCGCGGCAGGGCGGGGACGAGCGAATCGACCGGACGCGCCTCGAACTCACTCAGATACTCGTTGGACAGGCGCAGCCGCTCGTCGGGTTCGTCATCGCCCCAGAACCAGATGCGGGCGTTCGACGGGTGATAGTACTTCTCATGGAAGGACTTCAAGCCTTCGTAAGTCAGATCGGGGATCACTTTGGGATCACCGCCGGCGGAGACGCCATAGACGTGGTCGGGGAAAAGCGAGCGCTCGGCGGCGTCGTAAAGCACGGTGT